>CAYQQE010000044.1:0-4882 GCA_964419915.1 Candidatus Woesearchaeota archaeon | reverse complement strand
GATCAGTCTTCATATAATACTGAGCATCTATTCTCTTACTCTTATGCTGGTTTATGGTTTTTGTTTTCTCTTCTCCTAAAAGTAAACTAACCAACAGAATAGAACAAACATGATTTTCACATTTTACCCCTATTTTTTGAAGAAAAGAATAAAGAGCATAATATTCAGAATAATAGATTGCGACTGTTGACCAAAGAAGATCATTATCATCCAAATTTTTTTCTGCTCTTAATAAAGAAGATTTTGCTTGTTCAAGATATGCTCTAGATAATCTCTCATTCGATTCAACTATTTTTAATCCATCTTTTAACTTAAAACACCAATCTAATATTTTATTTTGCATAGTATTCCCACACAAGATTTACATAAGAAGAAGGATTATTTAAGATTATATGATTCTCTTCTATTTCCTTCACCAATGTTTCTTTTTCAATTAATGCCTTTTTAAAAGAATCTTCAGACAGATTAATCTGGTGAACTTTATATGGCAATAGATAAGAAGGAAGTTCTCCTTTTTCTTTAGAAAGAACAAATAAATCCAAATCTGAATCCTTTCCAATTTTTAGTTTAGCAAAACCACCAAAAATAATAATAGAAATATTTGTATTAAGTGACTTTAAAAAAGTTTTAAATTGTGGGTATCTCCTCAAAAAATTACTTGTTTTATAAATCTCTGCTTGTAAAAGATAGAATTTTGTTTGTATATTATCAAAATTAAGATCAAAATATTTGTTTTTCCCTTCTAATTTACTTTTTAATATTTTCTCTTTTTCAAGATTAATAAGAACATTTTGGCAAGTTTTAAGAGGTAGACTAGATAATTTACTTATCTGTCTAAGATAAAATCTCATACCATAGCCATTAGTATAAATAGAGATTACAGCCAAATCATTGTTTCTTTTTTGATACATATGTATACTTTTATATACAGTTATTTATAAAGTTTTCGCTTTCTAAAGTTATAATCAGAAATAAATAAATTACAAAGAAACAATCATTTTACAAACTCTACACCATCTAAACCCTCAAATTCTTTATCCCCAGTTAAAAAAATAAATCCATTCGTCCTTGCCAATACATAACCAACACAATCAATAAATGAAAAATTCCTATCTTTATTCTTAAACTTAAATTTCATTGCTTTTACTACAACATCCAAATCAACAGATAAAGAATAATCTCTCAATTTACTTAACCAAAAAATAGCTGTCTTTTCATCAAAATCTTTAAGCAAAGCATAATACAATTCTCCAATATTCAAAATAGAAGTGATAATCTCTTTATCAAAATATGCCTTATAATTCTTATTTTCTTTTACTATCTCTATAATAGCGTAACTATCAAAAAAATATTTCAATAAAAATCACCTCAAAAATCCACTATCCAAATCTTTTCTTACTTCTTTCATTATTTGTTTTGTAGGCTTCTTCCATAATTTCAATTTTCCAAAAATATCTTTTACTCTTAACATTTTCTTTTTGTATAACATAACCCTTACTACTTGGTTTTCTTTTAAATTCTCTTGTGTAATTTTTTCTTTAGGTACTATTACACCAATTGAATTTCCCCAGCTCTTTAACTTTGTTTCATATTCTATCATAAATAATTATACAGTATAACTCATATATAAAACTTCCTATAAATTCTACAAAATCAAAAAATAAAGAAAAAGTTTATTTCTTCCTTTTTCTAGAGAATACAACAATCAAAATTACTATCAAAACAATAACTAGTAGTGCATCCCCCACAACCAATAAAGTTGTTGTTAAATCATAGCCTAAAACAGTTTTCCCAGTCTCAACAGGTACAAAGCCAGTTGGTCCAGTAACCAATTTATTAAATGTTAATGAAGCCACGCCATCATTTACACTATTCAAAGTTATCTTTAGATCATTACTTCCATTTCCATCTAAATCAAAAACTTCATTACCACCAATACTCAAACTACTTTCACTACCATCAACATCTAACTTAACTAGATTACTAACATCTTTTACTTCAAAAACACTTCCAAGATAATTTGCCTTATCATTAACACTCATGCTTAAGCTTAATTGGCTTGTTCCTGCAAAATTCAAGGTATATACCTTAGGTTCAATCTTAGGTTCTTCTTTACAAGCTTCAATAACCAAAGTAGCACTTTTTTGTTCAGAAGAATCCTTTCCATTATTAAAATTTGTATTAACCACTGCAATATAAGATCCTGCTTTAGCATCTTCAGCTACATTGAAACTTAATCTAGCAACATAATCATCTCCTTCATCTAACACAAACTCCTCAGTTGCAACATCAACACCCAAATCACTCTCTTTCAAACTAACAACAACATCATCTTCATCTTTCTCACCAGTATTAAACAACTTAACAGTTGCGCTTACTGTATCACCACATTTAGCTGTTGAAGGATTTAAAGCAACTGATTCTATTGTGATATCATGTGTATCTTTCACAATCTCTACATCAACTGATTCAGAACCACAATTTATGTCTTCGTCTCCATCTTCATATGCTTTCACAAACACAAGATATTTGCTACTAGAAGCATCAACATCAAAAGGAACCACTATTTCTAGATTAAAATCCTTGTCATTATCTCCTTCAATCCTATCATCAGCTTCTGCTCTTTCTATGATTTTACCTTTTTCCTTATCATACAAAAATGCCTCTACAATAACATCCATCTCATTATCATCATTATTTGAAACAGCTACATCAACTTTAATTATTTCTCCTGGTTTAAATTCATCTTCACTATCTGGATTGTCAATGCTATCAACAACAGCATCTCCTCTAACCCCCTTCTCACATAAGATATCTTCATTAACAATCAATAAGTTAACAACATTACTGTCAACAATTTCTACACCATCAGTAACACTAAAAACAACCTCATTTTCACCTTTAAAATTACTTTTTTGAGATTTTAAAGTTGCAACACTTCCTGAAATTGCAACATTAATATCAACAGGTTGTTCCTTAACACTAAAGGTTAATGTATCATCATCAACATCAGTTACAAAACCACTCAAATCTAAAGTTTTAGTTTCTCCTTCTTTCCATTCTTGGTCTGGTACACTAGTAAAAACAGGTGCATCATTTACAGGAGTTAATGTAACTGTAATATCTTGTGTATCAGTTCCTCCTAATTCACTTGTTAAAATTAAGGTTATTGTATCTGAACCATGTGCATTAAGTACAGGTGTAAACCTTAAAGTATCCTCATCTATATTAAAAACCACAACATTTACTAAAGTATTATCCACGTTTGAAACACTCCAATCTAATACCGTTCCTGTTTCTCCAGGAGCAATACCTTGTTCATTAGCACTCAAATCCAAAGTCCATACACCACTATCTTCAGCCTTTACTTGGTTTAAAACTGCTGGATTTATTATTGGTACAGCACTAACAGAAAAAACTAACAAAATTGTTAGAATTCCAAAAATAAAAACGTTTTTATTCATTATTTTTACCCCCAATTGGTTATTTTACAATATGATGTCATTCGAAAGTTATAACTTATATATAAATCTTACTATAATTCTTAAGAAAATCCATAATTCAATACCAACAAATCTTATTCTCTAAAACCCTTAATTTCCTAACTAATTTCAAAATAAAACTCTCTAATCCAGTTTGTTTTAAATCCTTAAACCTCAAATCAACATTCCGAAAAGCTTTCTTATATAGGTCTAAGATATTCTCTTTTTCAATTACATTCAACACCTTTTCTATCAATTCAACAACATTCTCATTCTTTCTAAAAAGATTAATATCAACTTTATCTAACAAATAATAAATATCATATAAATCCTTAAATTCATTCCTATCAACAAAACTCAACATTTTACCCACAAATAATCTTTCCACACTATACAAACCCAATTCTTTTCTCTTTCTTACATTAGTTAATTCAACAAAATCAATATCTATCTTAGTATATATCTTCTTATAAGTTTCTAACACCAATTTTATATGATACCTGTTTGTTAAAGCAAAACCACTTTTACTAATTTTAAAATCTTTAATCATTCCTTTCTTTTCTAATCTCTCCAAAATTGTTACAAAATACATTTCAATTTCTTTATAATCTTTTAGATTAGTCTTACTACAATCAAAATCCAAATCTTCAGATTCTCTATGTTTATTCAAATAAAACAAAGCCAAAGCAGTTCCACCTTTCAAAACTAAATCATAAGGATTATTTTTATCTATTTCCTTAACAATTTCTTCTAAAATATCAATTATTTTCATCCTAAACACCATAATTACTATAATCTACTTTAATTGGTTTTAATAATTCCCTATAAGTTCTCGAAAACATTTTCCCGTATCTTGAAAACATCTCTTTACAAATAAGCTCTACATATTTATTTTTAGTTATTCCAACATCTTTAGAAATTTGTTCATTACTAGCATATTTAATTCTATTATCAATCTTATATTTAGAATTCTGAATACTTTTCACTCTTATAAATTTAAATATTTTATCACCGATTCTAATCTTACCATCTATTTTGGTATTAATAATCTCTACAATTTTAACATCAAAATACCACCCATAACCATTATGCTTTAAAGCTTCTAAACCAGTTATATAATATGAACCTAAAGTCTCCAAAAATGGATAATCCTCTTTAAATTTTATTTTTTCTATAATCTCTAATTTTCTTGTAATATTACCTCTTAGATATCTCTTCTCATTTTCATTTAATTTTTTACCATCCTTCAACTTTTTAATAACTTCAAACTGAACTGGTTTAAATAAAGTTGGCACTACTTCTTCTTCCATACTTACAATTCTATTTATCATCTCTTGTCTCATAGGATAATAAAATATCCTTTAATATATAAATCTTACTATAATTCTTCAAAAAAACAC
>CAYQQE010000043.1:2560-4988 GCA_964419915.1 Candidatus Woesearchaeota archaeon | reverse complement strand
TTAAAAAACAAAAGAAGTATTTAAACTTTTATAAAATCACATTTTCCATTTCATCTAGTTTACTTAAATCTAAATCCCTTCCTATCTCTAAATCATAAGATAAACCAGACCTCACACTATGCTCCAAACCAATTTCTTTATCACGAGAAGATCTAAAAACTGCGTTATCTCCTACATCATTTAATTCATCCAATCCCAATCTTTCAATAAGTGCATAAGGATTACGGTATGTACCAAAACAAATTAAAATAATGCTTGGATAATACATTCTCTCTTCTAAATCATTACAAACATAAACTAAATTTACTCTAGCATCATCAATCAAAGTTTTATAAACAGGTCCCACTCCACCAGAATCATCAATTCTCTCTAATCCATCAGAAATTTCCTCTAAAGCTTTAAAAGTAGCATCTCCTATTTCTTTTATTTTATTCCAATTTAAATTAGAAGTAGTATTAAGAAAATCAACGAAACTTGGATCTTCATTTATACCATACCTAACTAATTCAACTTCTTCAAATTTATCTGGAACTCCATCAACAGGAATTATTCTTGTTACAACTTCTTCTAGATAATTATCATACTCTGTCCCTTCTTTAACATTTGGTTTTAAATCAAAAGGTCCCTCAATAAAAGAGCTGCTCAATAACCTTCCCATTCCACCCATACATGGGAAATCATAAAATAATTTATACTCATCCTTTCTTAAAAAATAGAGTAAAGCAGATTTTTTTTGTTGTAATTCCTCTAATTCTTCATCAGATACGAATATACCCCCAACATTAATACCAGTTTGAAATTCCATAACATCATAATTTACCTCAAATTTATAAACTTTTATTTACTCCAGAACAACTATTCTTCATTAACTCTTTTTGGCAATGGTCTCTTAATAGTTATTGGTAAAACATCTTTCTCAAATTCTAATTTAGCAATCTCAACAGGATTATAATTCAATTCCTCTAACATCTTATTATCAATCTTCAAAAAAAACGGAGCACCCATTGAAATCTGCAATGCTCTAGCACCTATTATTCTTGCTTTCTCATATTTAGTAAAACCATTCATTTTAACAAACCACTTAATTTTTTAATTTTCTCTTCAGCAAGCTTAATCATCTCATCAACTTCCTCAACTCTCAAAACGCCATCACCACCCTTCTGCATAGCATGAATTTCTTTTTCAGCCATCGTTACTGTTAATCTTGCATCTATAACTTTCTCCTCTTCAGAATTAACATCAATTAAAGTTTTCCCTCCGATCTTGTACAAAGTACACGCAAGTGGCAGTTTAATTAAAGGTAAACTCTTCTTATCTAAATTACCATAATCAACCCTTTCATTTTTTTCATCATATACAGGAAATTTAGTATCTCTCAAAGCAGCTAATACAGCTAATGCACTAGCATCAATTAAATTTCCACCATCATTAATAGTATAAATATCAATAAATATCATCCAAACCTTTTCTTTTTTCTTAATACACAATTTCTTCATATCTATACAACCACTTTCTCTAATACCTCTATCAACAACCCTTGCTAATTCAACAGCTTTTGTCCCCGGAGGTCCTAATTCAAAATCTTCAGAACTTAAAGGCAACAATTCAGCACCAGTAATTAAAACACCTTCATCCTGACTATCAAAATAAGGTTCACCAACATCCATTTTAACACCTACTATTACCTCTGTATCTCCCATAATAACTCTTGCACTTCCTTCTGCATTTTTACTAACTCCTGTCTCAATTTTTATTTTCCTGTACTCATCAAATTTTCTTCCATCTATCCTCTCACCCCTATCCAATAACCCATTAATATACTCCTGCATCATTTAAACCTCTCCTTTAAAGCCATCTTCTGAACTTCATAAATTTTCTTACTAACTTTTTTAACTAATTCAATAGCCTCAATAACATTTTCTCTTTTCAAATTTCCATCTAATTGCAATAAACTTATCTCACCAGTTCTAGGTAAAACAGCAATAGGAATATCTGTCATATCATCTATATCTTCTTCTTCTTTATTCAAATCAATCATTACTTTTCCATCTACAAAACCAACAGAAACCGCACAAACTAAATCTTTCATATCCATGCCAGCATCTGCTAAAGCTAAAGAAGCAGCACATATTCCAGCACATCTAGTGCCAGCATTAGCCTGAATTATTTCAATAAAAACATCTACAACAGCATTTGGAAACCTCTCTAAAGTTAAAACAGGTACCAAAGCCTTTTCACTAACTAAAGATATTTCATTGCTTCTTCTATCTGGCCCAGGCCTTTTTCTTTCAGTAACAGAAAAAGAAGTCATATCATAATAACATCTTAACAAACCCTTTTCTGGATTTTGTAAAAATCTTGGATATAAATCCTTAGGACCATAAACAGCTGCTATAGCAATAGTATCACCAAACCTAAACATTGCACT
>CAYQQE010000043.1:0-2460 GCA_964419915.1 Candidatus Woesearchaeota archaeon | reverse complement strand
CCTTTCAAAAACTCCTTTATCTTATCAGTTAATCCCTCTTCATGTGCTTCTTCTTCTATTTTCTTAATAGCATCCTTAGCTAATTTCTCTTTTTTAGCATCAGTACCAAAAATCCAAACAACCCCATTTTGACCAACAGTTATTTTACAATCAGTACCATCTTTAATCATTGAAACCATACTCCCACCCTTTCCTATAACTCTAGGTACTTTAGAAGGATTTATTTTAATTAACATTCCGCCTTTCAACTTCCTTAAACCCATACCTTTTGTCGTTAAATCAATAATCTTATTCCTAATAACCTTGTTAATCTTTGCGCAAACAATATCGCCAAAATCATAATATTGTGTTAAATCAGCATCTCTACTTATATATTCACTTGTATCTTTAATAGATAAATTAGCTTTAGCAAATGTACCAATATCTATAATCCAACCACTAAAAGTCATATCAATTACCTTCCCAATAACAGTATCATTCGGCTTAGGCATATATTTACCAGACAAAGGTATCAATTTTATCAATCTTCCTTTAACACTAACCAAACCCAATCTAGAAGCTATAACATCATCTTTTTCTCTAAAAGCTCCATCTCCTGGTAGAAAATCCATTCCAGAAGCCAATACCTCACCAGGAACTACAATATCCTTTTCCTTAATTAATAAATTTCCCATATTAACCTTCCATTTTATTCACCTTTTAAATCTTTTGTTTCAACATCTCCATGTGTTATTTTATTTAATTCATCATAAAAACCATCAATCAACCCAGCAGGTACTTTAACCTCAACACTTAAAGAACCATTATTTTCCCAGTTCTCTTTCAAAACTTCAAATCTTTTGATAACCGGAAATGCTTTCCCAGTATATTTTGCTGGAATCCTAACATGTATCTTCTTAATTTCAAATTTCAAAGGTAATATAACCTTTAATTTACTCACTATATCATTCACCTGTTCACTAGCATCCTTAAATTCGTCTATCTTAACCTTTGCTTCTTCTAAAGCAGTTTCTATTCTACTAATAGGATGTGGCAATCCATTATTATCTACTGAATTTTTATGAATGATATCTATTATTTGTTTTCTTTTTTTATCTCTCAATTTGTTCCTGTATTCTGTAGTTAATTGAACCTCTCCATTTTTAATTATTGTTTTTGCTATTTCAACAATATTATCAGTTCTAAAAGCCCTCTTAACATCCTCTTCAGAAGCAACTAAACCTTTCTTATTATCCTTATACACCTTATCAGAAACCAAAACATCTTCAAATTCACCAGTTTCTTTAAATTTCAAAGCCATTTCACAATCTACAAAAATCTCAAATTCTTTTCCATCTTTTTTCAATCTCGCAATAACAGCCTTGTCAATATCCATTTTTACTTAGCATTCTTCAACATATCTTTAGTAACTTTCTTAAATTTCCTTTCATCTTTCTCAATATAAGCCCCATCTATCCTGCTAATATCAAATTCCTTTCCTAAAACCTTTTTCAAAGCATTAATACATAATTTCAAACTATCCTCTATAGAAAGATTTTCCTTATACTCTTTATTCAAAATATCTTTTATCTCTACTTCAGATTCACCAATAGCTGTTGCCTTGAATTCAAAATATATTCCAGTAGGTTCAGTAGCAAATAATCTCATTCCAGTCTCATCAACACCCGCAAATAATATAGAAACCCCAAATGGTCTTGCACCACCATATTGTGTATATACCTGCTTCATATTACAAATTTCTTTTACTAATGTTAAAACATCAATATCAGAATCATATGTTACTTTATTTTGTTGTGCTATAACTTGCGCTCTTTCAATTAATACCCTGCCATCACTAATGATCCCGGAGGCAGTAGCAGCTATATGATCATCAACCTGAAAAACCTTTTCTACAGAACTCGGTACAATTAATTTATCAACAACCCTCTTATCTGCCACTAATAAAACCCCGTCTTTACATACCACGCCAATTGCACTTGTTCCTTGCCTCACTGTTTTTTTTGCATACTCAACCTGTAATAATCTCCCATCAGGACTAAACATCGTACTTGTTCTATCATAACCCATCATTTGATGTGTCATTTGTTCTTGCATTTTTTTAACCTCCGATAAATTTTTTTTCAGCTTTATTTAAAGTTCCTGAAACACCAACAGTATTAATACTCACCTTATTTTTTTCTATTTCATTTACCAAACTTAAAGCCATTCTTACTTTTTCAACATATTTATTATTCACCTTTAATATTCCTTTTTGTTTCTTTTCGTTCCACTTATCACTTAAAAACCATAAACCAGCCTCTCCACATCCTAACTCTCCTAAAAATCCTAAACAATTATCCCATACAACCTTTTTAATATTTTCTTCCTTAAATTTTTTATCTGATAAAATATTGAATACCAAATATCTATTTCTTTCTTTCAAACTAGGTAACATTTTCATTTTTCTATGAGAAAAAACAC
>CAYQQE010000042.1:0-5088 GCA_964419915.1 Candidatus Woesearchaeota archaeon | reverse complement strand
GGAAACCAAGTCATGTCTTTAGATCTCTTTCCATATTCTTCGAAGAATAAAATATGTTGTAAGGGTTCTTTTTTTGTTTCTGGTTTTTTGTCATCTGAATAACCTAAGGTAATAACTACTTGTGGTTTTATATGTTTAGGTAATTTTAAGACTTTTTGAAGTGCTGATTCTGTAAATGCTGATATAAAACAAGACCCAATGTTTAAGGAAGTTGCTGCTATTAAAATGTTTTCTGCTACTACTGCTGCATTTTGTATTGCATAAAATTCTGCTCTGTTTTTGTATATTTTTTTAAGATCCTCATGATCTGAACATAAGATTAAATGTACAGGAGCTTGGATCATCCAGGTTTGTTGTAAACATGCATCTGCTATCTGTTCTTTTTTTTGTTCGTTTGTTATGACAATAATTCTTGTTGTCTGTATATTACCAGAACATGGAGCCTGAACTGCTGTGTTTAGGATTTCATTTAAATCAGGATTTTTAATTGGAATTTGTAGGTATTTTCTTATTGATTGCCGTGATGAAATGGCCTTTAAGGTTTCCATTTTTATAATAAAGAAGAAGAGATATAAAAAGTTTTGTGTTTAAATTTTAAACAAAGGTTTTTGGTCTTTTGGCTTTTCCTTTAGAACATCATTAATATCTGGGTATTCTTCTTTACTTGCTTTTAATACAATTGGTTTTGTTAGGTCTTTTACTGGTTTTTGTTCTTTTGAGATTTGTATGTCTTTGTAAATATATGATCTTTTAGGTTTTAAAGTTTTTTTTTTCTTTATGAAAAATAGAACTATCAAAAAAAGTATTATTGCAATTATGATAATTAAAATAATTATTGTTATTTTTGATTTTGTTATTCCTTTTAGTTTACTTCCTATTTTATCAATTGAAAAAAATCCTGTTATTGTTGTTAAGGTTTTGTTTTCTTTTGTTGTTCCTTCAGGTATTTCTTCAAATGCCTTTTCTAAATTTTCCATGTCTTTAGTTATTGTCCAGATTATTTCTTCTTCTGCAGAACCTTTTTTTACTAGTGCTTTTATTTGGTGAGTTTTGTTATTTTCTAAATTATTTGTGTTTAAGAAAAATATGTCATTACTTCCTTGATCTTCTTCATTAAGGAACCATGTTATGGTTGCTCTTTCAATAGTTGAAATAGAGAAAGTTAACAGCTCATCTGCATTTAATATTATCTCTTGTTCATCTGGTGTATATGATTCTACAAGTTTTGTTTCTGGTTCTAAATCTTCAAATGATTCTCCACTAGTTCCTTGACTTTCTGATGGTTCTGATGGGCTTTCTTGACTTTCTGATGTTGCTTCATTGATTGTAATTTTGATGTTCTGGGATACTGATGCACTTTTGGAATCTGTTAGTGTTAAAGTTATGCTGTCTGAACCAGTTCTTTTTGGTATAAATGTTAATTCGTCTTCATTTATATCTGTTATTTCTACTTCTAAAATGGATGTGTCAACACCTGTAACAGACCATTTTAAATTTGATCCTGAATCTTCTTGGTCTGATTCATATTCTGATAGATCTAATTTCCAAGGATCAAGACCAGAGACATTCTGATCTGGAATTGTGGTTTTGATGACTGGTGGATTATTTTGATTTGGCTGTGATATATTTGATTGGGATAAAGTTATTTTTACTATTTGTGAATCTGTTTTATTGCCAGAATCTTTTAATGTGAAATTAGCATTTGTTGTACCATATTTTAATGGAGAAAAGGTAATTGTGTCTCCATCTGAGTCTGTTACCTCTATTTTGATTATTGATGCATCGAAACCAGAAACAGACCAGTCTAAATTAGGACCTAAATCTTCTTGATCAGATTCATATTGTGTGAAGTCAATAAACCATGAATTTAATGAGTTCTTAGTTTGATCTGGTATTGGTAGTATGACAGGAGGATTGTTAATATTGATATTTAATGTAAAACTTCTATTTTGAGGAGCAAAGAATTCTTGATTATTGGAATTTTTTGCTAAACAATTCCACTGGTAAATACCATTTAAAGGAATACTTGCTTGTATTTCTACTAATTGGTCGTCATTTGCTGTTTTAGATGAAGAACGCCATGTTGGTGCATTTTCTGGGAAAATATAAAGAGTTATATTCTTTAATACTTCAGATCCAGTCTGAACTGCTTTACATTTGAATGTTATTGTGTTTGTGGTGATGGTTGTTGCGTTTTGTGGTTCTGATAATCTTACTTCTAAAGCTGAGGTTGTAGATATTAGAAGTAGTAGTATTAGGAAAAAAATACCTCTTTTTGTTGTCATAAGTATGTATAATATTGTTCTATTTAAAAAGTTTTTTGATTTTGAATATATAAGTAGTAAACTATATAAGTTTTGGTTTCTTTTTTGATGCTATGAAATATTTAGAATTGGTTAGGGTTTACGAGGATTTAGAGAGGACATCAGGAAGATTAGATAAGGTAAATATTTTAAGTAAGTTATTAAAAAAAGGTGGGAAAGAGTTGAAGGATGTTGTTTACTTGATACAAGGAAGGGTTTTTTCTAGGTTAGATGAAAGGAAGTTAGGTATGAGTTCTAGGTTGATTTTAAAGGTGATGAGTCATGTTGTTGGTATAAAAATAGATGAAGTTGAGAAAGAGTGGAGAAAGAAGGGCGATTTAGGGAATGTGGTAGAGGAGTTATTAAAAAGAAAAAGGCAGAAAACTTTGGGTTTTAAGGAATTGACAGTAGAAAAAGTAGTTAATAATATAAGAAAATTGAGTGAATTAGAGGGGAAAGGTACTGTGAATAAAAAGGTGCAGTTGGTGAGTGAATTATTGAATAATGCTCAACCTGAAGAAGGAAAATTTATTGTTAGAACTGTTTTAGAGGATTTGAGAATCGGTGTTGCTGAAGGTGTTTTAAGAGATGCTATTGCAAAAGCATTTGATGTAGATGTGAAGGATGTAGAAAAGACACATAATGTTTTAGTTGATTATGGAGAGATTGCTGAAAAAGCAAAAGAAAAGAAATTAGATAAAATTGATGTTAGTGTTGGGAAACCTATTAAAGTAATGTTGGCTATCTTAGTAAAAGATGTTGAAGAAGGTTTTAGGGCTGTTGGGAAACCTGCGTTGTTTGAATTTAAATATGATGGTTTTAGATTACAAGTTCATAAGAAAGGAAATGAAATCAAATTATTTACAAGAAGGATGGAAGATGTAAGTAAACAATTTCCTGATATTGTTAAGGTTGTTAAAGAATATGTGGAAGGTAGTAGTTGTATTATTGATTGTGAGACTGTTGGTATTGATGAGAATGGTAGGTATTTACCATTTCAAAAAATTTCTCAGAGAATAAAGAGGAAATATGATATTGATGGAATGAGTAAGAGGTTTCCTGTTGAGTTAAATGTTTTTGATGTTTTGTATTATAATGGGAAAAGTTTAATGAATGAGGAATTAAAAGAGAGAAGGAAAATATTAAAGAAGATAATTAAAGAAAAAAAGAAAAAAATTGTTTTAACTGAGAGTTTAGAAACTGATAATGAGAAAAAAGCTTTAGAGTTTTATAAAAAAGCAGTTAGCGAAGGTTTGGAAGGTGTAATGATTAAGAATTTGAAATCTAATTATAAACCAGGAAGGTATGTCAATGGTTGGGTAAAGTTGAAACATGTTTTAGAACCATTGGATTTGGTAATAGTGGGAGCTGAATATGGAACAGGGAAAAGAGGTGGTTTGTTAAGTAGTTTTGATTTAGCATGTAGGAAAGATGATAAATTTTTAAAAATTGGTAAAGTTGGGACTGGTATTAAAGAGAAAACAGAGGGTGTTACTTTTAGGGATTTGACTAAGGAATTAAAACCTTGTATTTTAGAGATTAAAGGTAAGAAAGTTAAGGTAAAACCAAAAGTGGTTGTGGAAGTTATCTATGAGGAAATACAAAAGAGTGTTAATTATGAATCTGGATATGCTTTAAGATTTCCAAGATTGGTTAGGATTAGAGATGACAAAAGAATAGACGATGTAAATACATTAAGTGAAGTGGAAAATATATTTGGGAAACAGAGAGGAGGAAAATGAATTTTTGACAATAAAAAACTTTATATATTAAGACAGTTACCATCAATGTATAGTTTAAATTTTATTGAAGTTAATGGGTGGAAATATCACGGAGTAGTGATTTTTCATATTTTATAAAAAAGGGAATGGAGGCTAAGAATGATAGTAAAAGAAGAGTTTTTGAGTAGATTAAGACAATTTTTTGGTTTAAATTTATATGAGGTGAGGATATGGACCGCTTTATTATCTAGAGGTGTTTCAACTGCCGGAGAATTGAGTGATATAGGTAATGTGCCTAGAAGCAGGACATATGATGTTTTGGAGAGTTTAGAGAAAAAAGGTTTTGTGATTATGAAATTAGGGAAACCAATAAAGTATATTGCTGTTAAACCTGATGAGGTTGTTGAAAGAGTTAAAAAGTATGTAACTGTACATGCAAAAGAGAAGGTTAAGAGATTAGATGATTTAAAAGGCACGGATGTTTTGAAGGAGTTAAATTTGTTGCATAAACAGGGTATTGAGTTTATAGAACCAACAGATTTAAGCGGTGCTATAAGGGGGAGACATAATTTGTATACCCATTTGGAAAGTATGATTAAAAATGCTACTAAGTCGGTTGTTTTGGTCAGTACAAATAAGGGGATATTAAGAAAGATTGAAGCTTTGAAAAGTGAATTAGAGAAATTAAATAAAAAGGGTGTTAATATTAGGATAGCAGCTCCATTTAGTAAAGAGAGCAAAAATGCTTTGAAGGATATGATGAAAATTGCAAATGTTAAAAGCGTTGATAAATTAGGGTTAAAAGCAAGGTTTTGTATTGTAGATGGAAAGGAATTAATGTTTATGGTTTTGGATGATGATGAGGTACATCCAACGTATGATGTTGGTATATGGATAAATACACCTTACTTTGCTAGTGCTTTGAATAGTATGTTTGATGTTGCATGGAATAGTATGGAAGATGGAGAGAAGGCAATAAATAAGGTTTAATTTAACTATTTAATTTTTTACAATAGTTTTTTATATCTTTTGTTCATTCTTTTTATTATGTTAAGAGATAGAGT
>CAYQQE010000041.1:0-5251 GCA_964419915.1 Candidatus Woesearchaeota archaeon | reverse complement strand
CGAATAAACAAAGTTTTGCCTGACCTCGTTAGTGAGCCCTCGAAAAAATCCTCTCTCTGGAGCGAAGTCTGTCCAAGAATAATAGAATACGTAGCCCACAAATCGATACATTTATATATATGGGATATATACAGTATATCGGTGAGATATATGGTACAAGCAATGATAAACATTTCGGAAGATGCAAATCAAATCTTAAACATTGTAAAGGCTAGATATAATCTTAAGGATAAATCTGAAGCTATTGAAAAAGTGGTTTTAAGTTGCGGAGGAGAGTTGTTGGAGCCTGAACTACGACCTGAATTTATACAGAGGATGGAGCAGATATCTAAAGAAAAAACTATAAAAATAGGAACTCTCGAGAAATTCAGAAAAAGATATGGTTTGAATTAAAATGTACTCTTTTGAAATTAGAGATCACCTTGACAAGATACTTAAGAAAATAGGGAAAAAGAACAAAAAACAATTAGAGATTATCCATAATAAGATTGCAGAAGTCATACAAAACCCACAGCATTATAAGAATCTCAGAAGCCCATTACAACATCTCAAGAGTGTCCACATAGATAAGAGTTTTGTTCTTTTGTTTTCAGTTGATGATAATCTTAAGAAAGTTACTTTTGAGGAATTTGACCATCATGATAGGATATACAAATAGGTTTTTAGGATTTACATAATTAAGCTTTTTTCTATTTAAGATATTTAAAAATTGTTATAAAAACAGTAAACTTTATATTATAGTATTTTATAAATAAAACAACTGAAAATTGGTAATTAAGTGAAAAATGGAAGAAGATATAGAATTAGGTGGAAATATAAAATTAAAAGGTGTAAACAACTTAGATAAAGATACTTTAATAGTGTTAAAAAAGATGATTGGAACATATGCAAAAGAGATTAGTGAAAAATTTGAGAAATTTGAAAAATTAATCGTGGAATTAAAAGGTAAGGAAGTGGTAGCAATTATTATGGCAAATGGTAAGGAATACAAAGATAATGTTAAATCAGATAACTTATTTTTTGCTTTAGATGAGGTATTAAAGAATGTTCAGAAAGAAATTAAATAATTTTTTTTATTAAAGGTGTAAAATGACTCAGAGAAAAGGCGGTTCAAGAAGGAAAACAAGAAGTAAATTAAGAAAGAATATTAGAGATAGAGGAAAATTAAATTTGAATAGATATTTACAAGAATTGAGAATAGGTGAAAGGGTAGTTTTAAAAGCTGAACCATCAATACAAAAAGGTATATATCCCATGAGATACCATGGTTTAAGTGGTGTAATAGAGAAAAAGAAAGGAAATTGTTATGAGGTTTTAATAAAAAATATGAGGAAGAAAAAAAGTTTAATAGTACATCCTGTGCATTTAAGGAAAAATGACTAAAATAATTGAAGAAAATCCTGTAAGTATGTTAAGGGTTAAGGAAATATTTAGTAAGAAGAAAGAGTTAAGTGAAAGAGAGAATAGACTAAAAGACTATATTAATGTGTTTTGTAAATTAGATAAGAAGAAAGAAGAAGAATTAAGGAAAAAATTAAATAGTCTAAATGTTTCAAGGCTAAAGGAAAGACATATTGTAAAGATTATTGATGTTTTGCCAGAAGACATGGATGATTTGAAAGTGTTGGTTGCTGGAGAACCATTAGGTTTGAAGCAGGAAGATATGAAGAAAATAGTTGAAGTGGTGAAAGAATTTGCATGAAAGCTTAAAAGGTAAAAATGTTAAAGAAGAATGTAAAAGAAGAAAAGGCAATAGTACTAGATTTTTTGCCTCATGGGTATCCATTCGATACTCAACCAATGTACAAGAAGACTGCAATAGCACAAGCTATGGGTGAAAATTATTTTGTTCTTTTAGAATTAGTTCCTAAAAAAGGTGTTTTTTTACAACCTTTGGAAGAGGTTTATATTGGAGATGAGAAGAGAGATAAAATACATCATGTAATTGGTAAAATTGGCATGGATAAATTAACTGAAACTGCCAAAGTTGAGGTTATAGATGTTATTAAAGATATGATTAGGAAAGATGAAAAGAGGTTTGTTGATTTTTTTAATAAAGCACAGCCAATAAATGCTAGAAGACATCAAATAGAATTATTACCAGGGATAGGGAAAAGATATATGTGGGATATTATAGAAAAGAGAGAGGAAAAGGAATTTGAAAGTTTTGAAGAATTGAAAAGTAGGATAAAGTTGATGCCTGATCCTGAAAAAGCTGTAATTAAAAGGATTGTTAAAGAATTGAATAATGAAGACAAGTATAAATTGTTTGTTGAGGTATGAATAGTTTTCTGGTGCATTAAGTGGTTTTAAATAAGTGATTTTTCTTTCGGAAACCGAATGATTTAAAAAGTTCGGGTTCCTAACACTTTTATGAAAATTATGAAAGTTCTTGATAAGAAGATTAGTGATACAATTTATTATAAATACAGGATTAATCTACCTAAAGAAGCAGTTGAAAAACTTAATTTATTAGATAAAGAATTAATAATATAAAGTTAAAAAAGATAAATTAATCATCAAAAATGAATAACCTTGAACTATATGAACTATTTGAAAATTTGTTGGGTTTTGATGAATCAGAATGGATAGAATTTAAAAAGGATAATTATAATCCAGAAGAAATAGGAGAATATCTATCTGCTCTTTCAAATTCTGCTTGTTTGCATAAAAAAGAATATGGATTTTTGATTTTTGGAGTAAATAATAAAAAGAAAATCATAGGAACTAATTTTAAACCACGCGAAACAAAAAGAGGAAATGAGTTATTAGAAAGTTGGTTAGGTCACCTCTTAAATCCTAGAATTGATTTTGAAATAATTGAATTTAATTATAAATCTTATTCGATTGTTATATTTAAAATTGAATCCGCAAAAAATAGACCTACTAAGTTTAGTAATATGGAATATATAAGAATTGGTTCTTATAAAAAGAAACTCTGTGATTATCCAGAAAAAGAAAGAAAGATTTGGGAAATTACATCTGGTTATTGTTTTGAAAAAGGAATTGTTTTGAGTGGTGTGGATGAAGATGGTGTGTTAGAATTATTAGATTATCCATCTTATTTTCGTTTAACTAATACTAAACTACCTTCAGATAAAGATGGGATTCTAAAAAGATTTGAAGAAGAAAAGATGATAATAAAAAAATCTAGTAATAAGTATGATATAACAAATTTGGGAGCAATATTATTTGCTAATAACTTAGATAACTTTGAAAAAATCTCAAGAAAAGAAATAAGAATTATTTTTTATAAAGGTAAAGATAAAACAAAAACAATAAAAGAATATCCTTTAAAGAAAGGGTATGCTAACGGGTTTCAAGAATTGTTTCAATATATAAAACAACAATTACCTATGAGCGAAGAAATAAAAAAAGCTCTAAGAAAAGATGTAAAGATGTATCCAGATATAGTTATAAGAGAACTTGTTCCAAATGCTTTGATACATCAGGATTTTGGAAAAGATGGTATTAGTCCAATGATAGAAATTTTTGAAGATAGAATAGAAATCTCAAATGCTGGCGAACCACTTATTGATGTTTTAAGATTTATTGACTCTGCTCCTGTATCAAGAAATGAAAAATTAGCTTCATTTATGAGAAGATTAAATATTTGTGAAGAAAGAGGAAGCGGAATAGATAAGGTTATTTTAGCTATAGAAGTTTTTCAATTACCTGCTCCAAATTTTTTAGCTAATGAAAATTTCACTAAAGTCATTGTTTATTCAAGTAAGAAATTAAAACAAATGGATAAAGAGGATAAAATTAGGGCTTGTTATCAACATTGTGCTATTAAATATGTAATAAATGATTTAATGACTAATGCGTCCTTAAGAAGTAGATTAAATATCAGTAAGAAGAATTATCCAATCGCATCAAGGATTATATCTAATACTATAAAAAAGGGATTAATTAAACCCCAAAGGGGCTCAAAATATATTCCTTTCTGGGCTTCATAAAATTAATGACTTTCTTATGTAACAGGATGTAACTAAAACTTCCTCTTAATGTAGCCTTTTAATCTTTTATCGACGATTAACTATAATTTTATTATGTAACAGGATGTAACTAAAATCAGTATTAGGGCACCAGAGAATGTGAATAGTAAACTTTTTAAATAGAAATTATACTTCTTTAAGTTATGGAACAAGAATTTAGGCATTTAATCAGGATAATGAATACTGATATAAAAGGTGATAAAAATATTAATTATGCTTTAAGGAGGATTAAAGGTGTTGGATTTAATTTTGCGAATGCAATCTGTAATAAAACAAATATTGAGAAAAATAAAAAAGCTGGTTATTTAGACGATGAAGAAATAAAAAAAATAGAGGATGTTATTAAAAATCCTAAGAAATATGGATTTCCTAATTGGTTGTTAAATAGAAGAAAGGATTATAATACAGGAGAGGATAGGCATGTAACAACTAGCGATTTAAAATTTGAAAATGAATTTGATATTAAAAGATTACAGAAAATAAAGAGTTATAGGGGTTTAAGGTTGTCTTGGGGTTTACCAGTGAGGGGACAAAGAACGAGAAGCAATTTCAGAAAGAGTGGAAGAGCTGTTGGTGTTCTTAAAAAAGCTGTAAAGGCTCAAGCTAAAAAGAAAGAAGGAGATAAGAAGTAATGGGAGATCCTAAAAAACCTAGAAAAAAATATAGTACACCAGGACATCCTTGGATTAAAGAGAGGATAGACAAAGAAAGGGGCATTATTAAAGTCTATGGTTTGAAAAATAAAAAAGAGATTTGGAAATCTGAATCTGTATTAAAAAGATTCAGAGAACAAGCAAAAAGATTAATTTCTGATGTAACAGAACAGGGTAAGAAAGAGGAAAAACAATTATTAAGTAAGTTAATTAGATTAGGTTTGGTTAAAGATGGTTGTAAAATTGAAGATATTTTAGATTTGGGATTAGAAGATATTTTAGAAAAAAGATTGCAAACATTAGTTTTTAAAAAAGATTTAGCAAAGAGTATTAAACAGGCAAGACAATTTGTCATTCATGGTCATATAAATATAGGTGATAGGAAGGTTGATATTCCTTCATATTTGGTTAGTTTAGAAGAAGAAGGTATGATTGGTTTTAATCCTGGATCTGAATTAGCTAATATTGATCATCCTGAGAGATTTGTAAAAGTAGAGAAAAAGATAATTAAAGAAGAGAAAAAACCGAAAGAGGTTAAAGAAAAAACTAAAAAAAGTCCTTTAAAAAAGAAAGTTTCAAAAAAGAAAGAAAAATTAAGTG
>CAYQQE010000040.1:0-5263 GCA_964419915.1 Candidatus Woesearchaeota archaeon | reverse complement strand
ACTTTGAAAGTTAAAGAACAAAACTCCACAACAACAATCTTTATATTTCTCAAAATTATCTAAAACCCAATGAATCTATTCAATAAAATCCTAAAAGACAATGAATCTCTATTCCTAAATGAAATCTTTCTAGACCCCTCATTTACACCACCAAAAATAGAACATAGAGAATCTGAAAATGAGTTCATAGCAACATGTATAAAACCATTAGTTCAAAAAAGAACAGGAAAAAACCTTTTCATTTATGGTCAACCAGGTATAGGCAAAACACTAGCAACAAGATTAGTATTAAAAGAACTAAAAGAAAAATCTGATATAACCCCAATATACATCAATTGTTGGGAAAACAACACAACACACAAGATAGCAATCGAAACCTGTCACATCCTTAATTATAAATTTACACACAACAAAACAACCTCACAACTAATAGAAAAAATAATCTCTATTCTAAACAAAAATCCTTCTGTAATTGTTTTGGATGAATGTGATAAAATAAAAACAACAGAAGACTCAATTCTTTATCCTTTATTAGAAAAGATTTACAAAAAATCTATCATCCTTATTACAAATGAATTATTTTTTCTTTCCTCTCTAGATCAAAGAATAAAATCAAGATTAATACCTTCACAACTAGAATTTAAATCATACTCATTACAAGAAACAGAAAACATCTTAAAAAATAGAATAAAATACGCTTTCCAACAAAATATTCTGGACGAAGACTCTTTCAATTTAATCTTACAAAAAACATTCTCTTTAAAAGATATAAGAACAGGTCTATTTCTATTAAAAGAAGCAGCAGAAATTGCAGAATCAAAAGCAAAAAGACAGATCTCTATAGAAGATGCGCAGCAAGCAATAGAAAAACTAAAAGAATTCAAAATAAAAAATTCTTTAAACCTAGAACAAACAGAAAAAGAGATCCTAGAATTAATAAAACAAAATCCAGAAAAAACAACCAAAGAGTTATTTGAAGCTTACACTAATCAAACTTCCTATGCTACCTTTTCAAGAAAAATAGAGAATTTACAAAAAAACAAGCAAATATCTAAATCCAAAAAACAAGGGAAAAATGTTTTTTCTTATGGAACTCTAAATCAATAGTAACACATTTTCTCATTTTCTCAATCACGCGTGAGATATATAAATAGATTCAACTTGTTAACATTTAACAAAAAATCTTGTGAGGTGGTGTAATATGAAATTTAATTTATTTAGAAAGGACTATCTTGAATGGGAAGAATACTTCCTAAAAATATCATCAAAAAACCATATCAAAACAGACACAACATATTTCAAAAATTTACATAAACAAGTACCGATAGATCTATCAAATGAACATATCAGCAATTTACTAAGCCAACAATTAAGGAGCTTATCTTTTGATTAAAATGCACAATATTTATTCAGAAGAGGACAGAGAAATCTTAATAGAAAATGATGAAATTTCAGTAACAGAAGAAGGTTTCATGAAAGGTTACACAGAAATTTAATTTTTTCTTATCTTCCTATAAACAAAATAAGCAGAAAACAAGGCATCTCTTTCATGTCTGTTCCTTACTTTAAACCTCTTAGCAAACCTTACTTTATATTTTTTACTAATATTATCATCAGGTTTAATAACCTCAACAATTAACCTAGCTGACAATTTCTCAACATACTTTGGAATTTTTTTTCTATCAACACCGATATACCTAACTTTACCTTTACCTAACAAAAATTCAACAAAACTATCCATACTAAATTCCTTACTGCTACCAATCTCAATTAATTCGCCATTTAAACTAACCAAAGCATAACCTAAAGTTGTTCCAGGATCAATACCTAATATTAACTCCATCTAACCTCTAGAATTATCTAAAACTTAAAAAACTTTCCCAAATAATTTAAAGATAAAAGGTGATAGATTAATTAAGATCAACACCAAAACAATCCAACTCAACCATAACCATATTCTATGTACTTTCTCTTTATCCCTAACAAAATATCCTAAACCAGTCTTCAACATCCTTCCACCATCAACTATTGCTAAAGGCAACAAATTAAACAAACCAACACCTATACTAAAAACAAAAATCCAGTTCAATAATTCTCTAAACCATAAAAATGCAGAAACCTTTTTACTTTTCTCTTTTAACTCACCTAATTTAGTACTAATAAACACACCTAAATGTGCTTTTCCTTTTTCATCAACCGTCAAAACCTCATAATTTCCTTTATCGGTTTTAATATTTATTTTTTCATTTGCCTTAACATTTTCCATAACATCCTTAAAATCTTCAACATCCTTTATAACATTTCCATTTATCTCCTTAACAATCTCTCCTTCTTTAATACCAGCTAAACTAAAAGGCATACCATCTTCTACTTTAACAACCTCAACGCCATCTAAATTATAAAATCCTAAGGCAATAGGATTAATAAACAACAAAACAACTAAAAACACTAAAATACCAACAATGATATTAGAAAAGGGACCAGCAGCAAAAATACTTAATTGTCCTAATTTACTTTTATTCTTCATTGCTTTTTCATCAGGCTCAACAAATGCAGCTAATATAGGTCCTAAAAATGCAAAACCAGAACTCTTAATCTTAACATCATACAATCTCGCAACAATACCATGTGAAAATTCATGAATTACAGCAATTACAAACAAACCAAGAATCCAATGCCAAAATCCTAAAGAAACTCCACCAATATTTACTCCAGGAAAAACAGGAGCAATAACTGGTTCAGCACCACTAACAAAAAGCAAACTATAAGCACCTTTTAATAATATATAAAAAATACTAACCATACCCAAAAAACCAATAACAACACCAATTATCCCAATCACCCTTAGCAATCTAGGACTTGTTTTACTTATCCTATCCATTAATCTAAGTCCAAATTTAGTTCTATACAAAACCAAAATTCTCCCCTGAACATCAAATCTTTTCTTGAATACTACGAATAATAAAACTAGAACTCCATAAAATATTAAAGCAAATATTATGTCTAAATTCATTTCGTTTTTTTAATAGGTCTAAATGCCTTACCTTGACACCGCCTACATTTCACCCTTTTTTCCATTATTTTTTGAATAGGAGCTTTTATTTTAGTCTTACATTTTCTACAGACAAAAACATTACTAAATAATCTTCCACTAGCCTCACTGAACTTCACCATTATCTAACCTCCTTGATAACTCTATCATTCAAAATTTGCCAATAGACAACTGTAACGCCTTCTTTAATCTCATCTTTTAATTCTTCAGGAACCTTTAAATCAAAAGTCTCATAATTTTCCATATCCATAACATTTGCTCTATCACCTGCCACAGATAAAATCTGTGCATTTCTCTTAAGAATAATAGGAACCTCAATCTTATCATGAGAAGGACTAACAAATATTCTCTTTTGACCATCAACCATCCCAATAGCTTCAACTCTTGACTTAGCATGTCCATGTTTACCAGGTCTTGATGTCTGAACACTAACAACTCTACAAGCTATACTATCATATATAATATAATTCCCCTTTTTTAAACTTCCAACACCAACTAACTTCTTATCCATAAGAATTTTTAAAGAAAACTAGATTTAAAAAAGTTTTGTTTTTATTTCTTCCTAATTGATTTTCTTGTTTTCTTACTAACATCAACCAATACTCTCTCTAAATAACTCAATCTCAAATTTAATTCAACTATTTGTTTTCCTAAATCAGCTAATGCACACCACAGTTGAGCTATTTTAGGATCATCAGCCTCTAAAAAAGCATCTTTTTGTTTCCTGCTCTCTACTATCAATGTTTCCAAGAACTTCTTCAATCCAGGATCTACCTTATCTCTCCAATTTACCATTTTAAAACATAGAGATTACAAAACATATATAAATGTTTCTATTTTAAAGTAACAAAAACAAAATACATAAATTTTAAATATTATCCTTTATCTTAAATTCTAACAATGAAAACAAAACAACATGACTTCATACAATTAGAATATATAGGTAGAATAACCTCAACAAACAAAATCTTTGATACAACAAATGAAGAAATAGCTAAAGAAAATAACATTTACAACAAAAACATTTCATATAAACCAGCAATTATTTGTATTGGTGAAAAACAAGTTGTCCCTGGTTTAGATGAATTCTTAGAAGACAAAGAATTAAATAAAGAATACACTGTCACTTTACCTGCAGAAAAAGCATTTGGCAAAAAAAATCCAAAATTACTCCAATTGATACCAACATCAAAATTTAGGCAAAACAACATAAATCCAATCCTTGGTTTACAAATCAATATAGATGGTATGCTTGGAATTATCAAATCTTCAGGAGGTGGAAGATCTATTGTTGACTTTAACCATCCATTATCAGGTAAAGAAATTATTTACACAATGAACATAAACAAAATCATTACAGACACAAAACAACAACTAGATTCATTAATAGAATTATATCTTACAAAAAATTTCATATCAGAGATAAAAGAGGATATAGCAACAATAAAATTCAAAAACATTTTCCCAAAAATCCTAACGAATCAATTATCAGAAAAAATCAAAAAATTAATACCCTCAATAAAAAAGGTTGAAATAGAAAGTATAAAAAAGAAAGACACTGTTAAAGAATAAATAAGTTTAAATATAACATTATATCATTGAATTTATACTAAAGAGGACCAAAAAAGATGCAAATAAGTGAAACTTCTTATCCAACATACCAAAAGGCAACACCTAATTCCATAGATAAAGAACTAGAAGAATTACTATCAAAACAAAAAGCAAAAATAAAAGTTATAGGTGCAGGCGGAGCTGGAAATAACACAATTAATAGAATATCAGATATTGGTGTTGCTGGTGCAGAAACCATTGCTGTTAATACAGATGCTCAAGATTTACTTTATACAAATGCTGATTCTAAAGTTTTAATAGGTAAAGAAATAACTCACGGCTTAGGAGCTGGTTCAATACCAAAAATAGGAGAAGAAGCAGCTCGTGAATCAGAACATGATATCAAACAAAAAATACTAGGAGCAGACATGGTTTTTATTACCTGTGGTTTAGGTGGTGGAACAGGAACAGGTTCCTCTCCTGTAATAGCAGATATAGCAAAAAAATTAGGTTGCTTAACAGTTGCTATAGTAACAATACCATTTGCAATGGAAGGTCAAAGAAGATATGAAAATGCTATCCTTGGTTTAGAAAAATTAGAAAATATTGTTGATACTTTAATTGTAATTCCAAATGATAAATTATTAGAATTAGCACCAG
>CAYQQE010000039.1:0-5274 GCA_964419915.1 Candidatus Woesearchaeota archaeon | reverse complement strand
ATTTTGAAACATGTAGTGAATTGTATGATAGAGCTATTGAAAGATTGATTGATGTTGATGAGATTTATGCTAATATAGATGATAGATGCAGAGTAAAAATACCTTTTGGTGAGATGAACGATAATCTGGATGATATTATTAAAAAAGCTAAGGAAATAGAAGAGAAAAATAAAGAAAGAATAAGGAGTGGTTGTGATTATGCATACTAAAGGACAGATGGAGATGATGGAAACTGTTGTAGTTTTAATAGTGTTTTTAGTTTTGATTGTTATTGGTTTGATTGGGTATGGTTATTACATGAAAAGTTCTATTAAACAAATGGAAGAAAATGAGAAAGTTGAGAGAAGTTTGTTATTGATGAATTATATTCTGAATTCTGCTGAATTTCAATGCAGTAGAAATAATGTGGTTAAGGTAAATTGTATTGATTTTGGAAAGGTAAAGGCTTTTGAAGGTGTGGGAAATGAGAATTATAGAGAGATTTTTGGTTTTAGTAAGATTGGTGTTAAGAAAATTTATCCTGATAAAGAAGATGTTGTTTATTTTTATGAGGAAGGTAGAGGAGAAAATAAAATTGTTAGAAGTGTTCCTGTTTTAATTTATGATGGAAGTTATAAAATTGGAATGTTGGTCTTGGAGATATATGAATGAAGAAAGGACAAACTGAATTAATAGGAATAGTAATTATTGTTGTTTTGTTAATATTTGGAGCGTTGTTTTTTATGAAACTGCCTAGTAAGGTAGAGACTGGGGAATTTGAAACTGTCTATGCTGGGAATACTTTAAGTGTTATTTTAAATTATGTTCCTTTGTATGGTTGTAGAGATAAGAATATTGGTGATTTGTTGAGAGATTGCAAGTTTAAATGCGGTTATTTAGGTGATGCTTGTAAATGCCCTTGCGAATTTGCTGAAGCTGAAATAAGAAATGTTTTAGACTTGTTATTGGAAGAAGAGGGAAGTTTTGGGGATTATTATTTTAATGCTGTTAAATATGGTAATGAGTTCATTAAAATAGATAAGAATTGTGAAAATAATGTTGGTATTTATGCTCCTAGATATTTTGTTAGTGGTTATGAATTTAAATTGAAATTGTGTAAATAAATATAGAAAGTTTTATATATATTTTTTGTAGATTATATGTAATAATGGAAAAAAGAGGGCAGATTAGTATATTTATAATTCTTGGTATTGTTGTAGGTGTTATAATAGCAAGTCTTTATCTAACTAAAGAACCTGTACAACCTACAGAGACTCCTGTGCAAGTTGATCCTATAAGGGAACATGTGGAAGGATGTTTGGATCTGGTTAGTTTAAGAGGTTTGAAATTACTGGGGATGCAGGGTGGTTATACTGATATTTCTAATAAAGATGTTTTGAGTTATATGAATGGGAAATTAAATGTTGTTTATTGGTTGGATGAAGATTCTTTAAAAGCTCCTAAGTTTAGTAGAATAGAAAATGAATTAGAGAAATTTATTGAAAAAGATATGGAAGAATGTGTTAATTTTGATTTGTTTGAAGATTTTAGAATTGAAGAAGGGAAAATCAAAGCAAATGTTGATTTTGATGAGATAATTTACATTAATGTTGAATGGCCTTTGAAGGTTGTTAAAAATGATGTTGAATATGAATTAAAGGATTTTTCTAATAATTATGATGTTGATATGAAGAAAATTTATAAGTTAGCGTATGGTATTGCTGAAACTGAAAAGACTTATAATTTTTTAGAGGATAAAACTTTATTTTTGATTGATACTTATTCTGGTGTGAGTTTGGATAAATTACCTCCTTTTGCTGAGTATGATTTTGGTTGTGGTGTTGTTAAATGGCCTTTAATTAGTGTTAAGCAAAAATTGAAAACTGTGTTAAAAGAGAATATTCCTTATTTGAAGGTGGAAGGGATGGTTTTTGATAGGAAAAAGAGTGTTGTGTATGATAGTTTTATTTATGATATTTTTAGAGAGAATTTTGAAGGCGTGAGAGTTGATTTTAGATATCTAGATGAATTTCCTTTGTATTTAGATGTTAATCCTAAAAAAGGAAGTTATGTTGAACCTGAGAAAGGTAAGTTTAATTTGTTGTTGAATATCTTATGTATGAATAAATATTATTTTAAATATGATGTTGCTTATCCTGTTTTGGTTGAGATAAGTGATAGTAATGCTTTGAATGGTGAGGGTTATAGTTTTAGAGTTCCTTTGTTGGTTGTAATTAAAGGGAATAATGCAAGATATAGACTGTATTCTGATGTGGAAATTGAGGAAGAGAAATCTCTGTTTTGTGATGAAGAACAAAGAATAAGCGGTGATATTTTAATAGGAGCTGTTGATGCTAAAGATGGAAGCAGGTTAAATGCTGATGTTTATTATAGTTGTATAGATGAGGATTGTTATATCAGTGAGACTGGAGTGGAGAAGGGTAATGTTAAACTGCCTATTTGTAAAGGCGGTGTTTTAAGTTTAGAGGAGGATGGTTATTTTAGTGCTAGTAGAAGATTTGATAGCGTGGAAGGGAAAGGTTTTGATGTTGGTGATTTGAAATTAGAACCATTTAGAAAAAAGAAAATTAGTATTGTTAAACATATGGTTGTTGGTGATAAGATAGCTAGTACAGGTGACTTAAATGATTATGAGAATGTGGTTATTACTTTAGAAAGATTGCCTGATGATGTTGGTGGTAAGACATATTCTGCTGTAATTAATGAAGATATTAATGAAATTGATTTGGTTCCTGGAGTTTATGATGTTAAGGCTATTTTGATTTATAATGGTGAAATTGTGATACCTAAAGAGAAAAAGTGTGCTAGTGAGGTACTGGGAGTATGTGTTAAGCATTATGAATTGCCTGAGGTTAAGATGGATAATTTAGTAATTGGTGGTGCTGAATATAGGTGGGAATTAGAGGAGGAAATAGATTTAGGTGATTTAGAATTTTATGTTTTGAGTGAGGAAATACCTAGAAATCATGATGAATTAATAGAATTATTTGATAATATAGACAAACATAATGGTTTGTTTAAAGATGATGTAATACCACAAATAATTTAAAATTTTAAATATTAATAAAGAAAAATGAGGAAATTAATAGCTTTGGTGATGGTGTATTTGATTATTTCTCTTAGTTTTAGTTTTGTTAGTTTTGGAGATGTTGGAGATCCAAGTACAACTGATTCGAGTGTTGAACCTGGTACGAGTGATATAAATCCATCGAGAGTTGTTGGTGTTGTTGTTTTGGGTGATAGTGGTAATGAAGATTATGTTTTGAATACTGATGTTAATATTATTGTTAGAGTGGATATTATTGAAGAGGATTTAGGGAAAGAGGGTGTTAAAGCTGATTTAAATAAGATTAATAGTGTGTATGGGAGTGATGTTGAGGCTGATGAGTGTGAAGATCAAGGAAATAAACATTGGTTTTGTTATTGGAGAGGTTTGCAGGTAGATAAAATTGGGAAAGTAAGTTTTACATTTGATGTTACTGATAGAGCTGGGAATAGTTTATCAGGAAATGATGATGGTGTTGATGCTATTGTAAACATAAGAGAAATTAGAGAAGGTGATAACTGGGATGTTTATGCTGATAGTGTAGATACTGTAAATAAGAATTTTTTAGAATTAGGTGATTTAAGTGTTATTGTTCCTTTGCAGATTGTTAGTAAGGGAGATGCTGAATTATTGAGTTTTGATGTTGAATGTGAATTAGGAAGTAATGTTGTTAGTTATGAAACTGTTGTTTATCCTGATTTAAGTGGTGCTTATTTGGAAGTTATTTTGAGTGGCATGAATACACAGGGAAGTCCTACAAGGATAGATGATGATGTGAGGGAAAGGGAGGTTAATAATAATCTTAATTATTTAGAAAATGTTGATAGTGAGAGTAGGGGTGGGAATGTTTTTAGAACTGGAAGTTTTGTTTATATTGATAAAATAACTGGGTTTTTTAGTAATGATGTTACTGGAATGGTTATTGGTGATGAGATAAAGATGGATTGTAAGAGTATAATTGAACAACAAAGAGTAAGTGGTATGGATGTTGTGTATTTTGAACCTGAGGAAGATGAATTTGAGGTTAATATTGAGTTAAGAGATTCTTTATTACCAGATGCTGAGGAAACAACTTTAGAAGATTTGAAAGTAAAGCCTTTTGGATTTTTAGAAGGCCCTTATAAATTATTGAAGAATATTGTTGATTTTGCTACTAGTATTTGTAGTTTTAGTACTAGAATAGAAGAGGTTTTGAGTTTGTTAGCTTTAATGCCTGTTGTTGGGCCTATGATGTATCCAACATGGCAAAAATTTACTAATATTTGGTATGGGAAAAATGGTGGTGGTTTTAGAGAATATTGTGAGTATGTTACTTGTAGTGATTGTAGTGCTGGAAGTAGATCAGCATTATTTAGAGGGCCTACTGCAAGTGTTATTGGTACAGGTTATGTTGCTGCGATTGCTAATGAAGAAGATATTGCTAAAGAACAACAGAGCAGGGAATCTGAAGCAGCTAAAGCTGGAGATATTTTAAAGGGTGGACCTATTGTTGATCCATTTAAGAGTATTTATGGTGCTTTGATGTGTAAACCAGTTTGTGTTTCTGGTGTTGTATTTTTCTTAGAGAAATGGAGAGCAATTGCTGAAGGAGAGAAAAGATGTAAGCAGGTTGCTTTAGCTAATAGTATGGGAACTCATGTTTGTAGTGAATGGATGGCTGGAGCTGTTTGTCAGGAAATTACAGGAGAATTATGGGAAATTGGAGTTGGTAGTCAATTAAGAGGAATGTTTTATAGATTTTATAATAATTTATGGGAGAAGACTGTTGGTAAAAGATTAAATGATCTTTTAGGAGAGATGGGACCTTGGAAATCATTAATTGATGCTTATATTGTTTTGGAAGATTTGGGGAAGATTGGAGGAAAAAGCAAGGAAGTAAGTGGTGGTTTAGCTAAACCTGTTGAGTTAGGTAAAGGTGAGGTTATACAAAATCCCAATAGATATCCTGAGCCAGAGGTGAGATATGATTAAGAAAGTAATTTGTTTGGGATTGATAGTAATGATGATTTTGGTAGTTATTAGTGGGGTTTATGGTTCTTATGTTAGAGAGATTGAAAAAAAAAGAATAATACAAGGTAAATCTGTAACTATTGTAACATATGGTGTTTATTCTAATAATGGTGGGCTTCTTAGAGAATTTATTTCTTCTGCTGAAGCTAATACATATTTGGCTTCGATTAGTGGTTCAGTAGAATCAAGACCAAATTATGGTGCTCCTAGAGTTGGTG
>CAYQQE010000038.1:0-5401 GCA_964419915.1 Candidatus Woesearchaeota archaeon | reverse complement strand
AGATTTAGGAAAGATTTATAAAGGATTTAATTTTAGTTTTTAAAACCTGTTAGACTACGTAAAGGTAGGAGGGTGAATTGAAGAAGGAAGATATATTAAAAACTCTAGAAAAGATAAGAAAAGATTCTAAAAAAAGGAATTTTATTCAGAGTTTTGATTTGGTTATTAATTTAAAAGAATTAAATTTAAAGAAAGAGAATGAGAGAGTTGATAGTTTTTTTTCTTTACCTAAGTCTTTTAAGGAATTAAGAATATGTGCTTTTCTTGATAAACACTTAGGGAAATTTGATAAAGAAATTGTTGTCGATGAATTTGGAAAGTATAAAGAAAAAGATGTTAAGAAATTAGCTAATGAATTTGATTATTTTGTTGCTGATGGTAAAATAATGGGGAAAGTAGCAGGTGCATTTGGTAAAGTTTTAAGTCAGAAAGGTAAAATGCCTAATCCAAAGGCTGGCGCTATTATAACTACTGCTGTTGATATGGATGTTTTGAAAGAAAAATTAAGGAAGTTAGTTAGATTACAGACTAAAAATGAGTTAAGCGTTAAGTGTGGTGTTGGTTTGGAAAATATGGACAATAATGATATTGCGGATAATGTTTATGCTGTTTATGATTATTTGCTTCATATTTTACCTAAAGAAAAACAAAATATTAAGATGGTTTATTTGAAATTAACAATGAGCCCCTGTTTTGAGGTTGGAAATGGAAAGGAAGATAACTGATTGGAAAGTTAGGAAAATTGAAGAATTGAAGAGATTATTAGTAGAATATGAGGTAATTGGTATTGTTAATTTAGATAGCGTTCCTTGTTTACAATTACAAAGAATTAGAAGACAGTTGAAAGATAAGATTGTTTTATTTATGACTAAAAGAAGATTAATGAAGAGAGCCTTAATGGACGTTAATAAAAAAGGTTTTAGTGAATTTAGCGATAATTTGAGAGGAGTTCCAGCTTTGATTTTTAGTAAGGAGGAACCATTTAGGTTGTTTAAGATTTTAAAGAAAAATAAAACAAAAACAATTGCTAAACCAGGACAGGTTGCTTTGAATGATATTATTGTTAGTAAAGGGGCAACATCATTTCCTCCTGGTCCAATAATAGGTGAATTAGGTCAGGTTGGAATACCTAGTGGTGTTGAAGGTGGGAAAGTTGCTATTCAGAGGGATATTGTTTTGGTTAAAGAAGGAGAGGAAATAAGTAAGAAGAAAGCTGATATTTTGGCTAAGTTGGGAATTGAGCCAATGGAAATCGGTTTGAATTTGGTAAGTGTTTATAATCATGGTGAGGTATTAGGTAAGGATGTTTTAGATGTTGATGAGGAGAGGTATATGAAAGATATTGTTAGTGGGTATTGGAATGCTATTAATTTGAGTGTTGAGGTAGGTTATGTTATTGAAGAAAATATTGAGGTATTATTAAGAAAAGGTTATATTGAGGGAAGGGCTTTGGAAGAAAATTTAAGCATTGAGAAACAAATTAATATAAGTGAGAAATCAAAAGAGGAAGTTGATAAGAAGGAAAAGCATGAAGAAATAGAGGTAGGGAAGGATGATACTGAAGTAGAGAGAGTAATGGAAGATGTTATTGAAAAGGTAGAAGATGTGGAGTTGGATAAACCACCTGAATTAGAAAAGAAGATTATGGAGAAAGAACTGGTTGGTCCAGATAAATTTTTAAAGGATATAGAAAAGATAACACTTGAGAAATTAGCTGAAAGAGAGAAATTAGAGAGAGTGAGTAAAGATCATTTTGATGCTAAGGGTCCAAAAGTAAAAGTTCCTAAAGCAGAAGATTTATTAAACAAGCCAAAAAAAGAAGTGAAAAAGGTAGGAAAAATTGATGTTGAAAAATTATTGGAGAAATAGGAGGATAAAATGGAGTATGTCTATGCTAGTTTAATTTTGAACAAGTTTGGAAAAGAAATAAATGAAGATAATATTAAGAAAATTATAACAGCTGCTGGTGGTAAAGTAGATGATGGAAAAGTAAAAATGGTTGTTGTGGCTTTGAAAGATGTTAATATTGAAGAGGTAATTAAGAATGCTGCAATTCCCGTAGTAAGTGTTAGTGAAGAAAAGAAGGAAAAGAAAGAAGAGAAGAAAGAAGAACATAAGAAATCAGAAGATGAAGCTGCAGCTGGATTAGGTGCATTGTTTGGTTAAATTTTATTGATTTAGATGCAAAAAATGCTGAGGAAAAATGGAGAAAATAATCAATAAAGAGATAATTAATCTGAAAAGTAGATTGAGTAAATTAGGTTCTGAGAAGGAATTATGGTTTGAGAAAAAAGAAAAATTAAAAAAAGAGATTTCTGAATTGATTAAGGGAGTTAAGGAAATTAAAAAAAATAAAGATGGGGTTGATAAAGAAATAAAGAAATTTAAAAAAGAAAGAGATTTGGTGAATAAAGAGGTTAAGAAGTTAATTCTCGGTGTTAAGAATTTGAATGATGAATTTAAAGGTGGTAAAGTAAATATTATTGAAATACAGAAGAAAATTGAGAGATTAGATATGAAAATTGAAACTGAGGCATTGTCTTTGACAAATGAGAAGAAAGTTATGGAAGAGATTAAGAAATTAAAAAAGATTTTGGATGAGAATAAGGTTGTTTTGGAGCGTGATGGGAGAAGGAAGAATTTAAACAAGGAGATTGATGAAAAAAAACAAAAAGCTGAAGAGTTGCATAGAAAGGTACAAGAAAATGCTTTGAAAAGCCAGAAATATTATGAAGAGTTTATTACTTTTTCTAAAAAAATTAATGATATGAATAAAGAACAAGAAGAGGCTTTTAAGAGGTTTGTAGATTTTAAAAAAGAATTTGTTAAGGTTAATAATGATTTGGGTATGGAATTGAAAAAAGTGAAAATTAAAAAAGAGAAAATTGGTGAAAAGATAGATAAAAATATGAGGGAGAAGATTATTACTGTTGAAGAAAAATTGAGGAGAGGTGGGAAGTTGACTACAGAAGATTTATTAGTTTTGCAATATGATAAAGGTGGCAAAATTTAAACTGGATTATTTCTTGTTTTGTATTCCTAAATATTGTACGAATTTTTTTTATGGTATTTGTAAAAATTAGATAATATTTAAAAACCACTAAAACAGTTAGGAATTTTGAAAAATGTTGAATATAGTTGAATGGACCAAGGATAAGTTTTTACCTTTAGGTGGTTTTGGTTTGTTTTTATTAGCTTTTATGGAAGCAAGCTTTTTTCCTGTTCCACCAGATATTTTGTTGATTGTTCTAAGTTTGTTGGAACCTGAGAAGATATGGTTGTTTGTTTTGCTGTGTACTTTGGGGAGTGTTTTAGGTGGAATGTTTGGTTATGGCGTTGGTTATTTCTGTAAATATGCTTTTGTTGAGAAATTATTTGGGAAGGATAAATTAGAAAAAGTTCATAGAATGTATGAAAAATATGAGGGTTTTACTGTTTTTATCGGTGGTTTTACTCCTGTTCCTTATAAATTAATTACAATTAGTGCTGGGTTATTTTACGTTAACTTTCTGAAATTTGTGGTTTTTGCCATTTTGAGTAGAGGTTTGAGGTTTGGTTTGGAGGGGGTATTGTTGTATTTTTTTAATGCTGCTATTAGGAATTTTTTAGAGAGGTACTTTGGGTTGTTTAGTATTCTTGTGATCATATTAATAATAATTGGTTATTGGTTATTCTATAGGAAATTGAAATAGTAAAATTTATATATAGATAAAGTATATACATTTTTATGGAAAAAATTGTAAAATTAGTAAGAAAATATGGGAATGGTGCACATATTGTAGTGCCTATTGAATGGATTGGTTTAGAAGTAGTGGTGAGACCTGTAAGTATTGGTGAGACTATTATTGGTGTTCTGGATGAAAATTTGAAATATGTTGAAGGGATCTATATTTATGGAAGTTATGCTAGAGGAGATTATGATGATTTGAGTGATATCGATATTCTGATTTTGGTTAAAAAGGGTTATAGAAATAAGATATTGAAGAGAATTAAGAAAATCAAGGAAATTGATGATAGATTAGAGGTAGAGATTTTGTCTGATATTGAAGATAATATTTTGTTGGTGAAGAATGCTATTGAAGAAGGAAGGATAGTTTTAGATAGAAAAGGTATGTATAATAAAATTAAAAACTTAAAAATTAAAAAAGAATATATCACAGGAGAAATAAAAAAGTTAAGAGGTTATTTAAATCAAGTGGATATTGAAGGTGATGTTTATGATGTTTGTTATATTTTATATTATGTTTATAGAGTTGTAAGTTATATAGCTAAGATTCTAAAAGTAAAATGTGATATAGATAAAATTGGTTTAGTAAGAAAAATTTATAGAAGGGAGAAAGTAGGCATAAGATTAAAACCTGAAATAAAAAAAGAAGAAATAAAGGATGTTAAAAGAGAAATAGTGAGATTGTTAATTGAATTAGATAAGAAAAATGGGAAAAAAGCATAAAGGTAGAAGATCTAGGAAAAGGACCTTGAAACAAATTGAAGGTTTGGAAAAAGTTAAAGAGAAACATTTATTGAAAGTTGATAAAGGGAGTAAAGAGCAAAAGAGAAAAGTGAGAAAAGAAATAACAACTTATGAAAAAGAAATTTTGAAAAGATTGGCTAGATTGAAAAAGAAATAATTATTTGATATGTTTTATTAGGTATTTAATATCTGTGTAGATAGGTATTGTTTTTATCTTGTAGAGTTTTGTTAGGAAAATCCAGATTAAGAAAACAAATATTGATGAAAGAAATTGCCAGATAAATAGGTGTAGTGTTAGAAATAGGTTGATATTTTTGTGGATTATTAGTAATGAGAGTATTAAGATTCTTATTATGTTTGCTGTTAGGATTATTAAAGAGCCAAGGAAGAATATTTTGAGTCTTGTTTTTGGTGGCAGTTTCGGCGTAAGAATTACTAGAGCTAATAAAAGTAAGTAAGCAAGGATTGCTAAACATGATTCTGTTATTGTTAAAGTTGTTGAGTTGATTATTATGGATGTGTTTTGTAGTAATGGTTTGTATGATATAAGTAGAAAGTAAGTTGGGTAGAGAGTTAGAGGTGTTAGGATAAATAATAAAGGTTTGTATAAGAAAATAGTAAGAATTGCTAGGGTGAATCTTGCTATAATGTTTTTTATCATCCAGTTAGGTTAGATTTGATATTATAAATTTTTATCTATTTTTAAGAGAAAAATATAGTTATTAAAAACCTTAATATATTCTGTTAAATACAAATTTTTTTAAATAGATTCTTTTTAAAGAAAATTATGTTGAGCATGATAGAATTGAGAAGACAGATATTTCATCTATTCATGGGAGTTTTAATTGTTCTATTATTAATGTTAAAAATAATAAATGCCAAGATTATTTTTATTGTTTTAATTGCTGGTGGAATTTTAAGTTTGTTGAG
>CAYQQE010000037.1:0-5460 GCA_964419915.1 Candidatus Woesearchaeota archaeon | reverse complement strand
TTAATTCTTCTGAATGGGTATCTGGAAATTTCCCTGTTAGTTTTTCGCATAAAGTCGATTTACCGTGATCTACATGACCGACTATAGCTATGTTAATTGAAGGTTGTGTTTCCATAATGTTTAAAAGTTGAAAAAGATTTTATAAAGGTTGCTATTTTTAAGAATTATTTTCCTTTAATTATTAAATGCTCTTTGTTTTGTTTAATTTCAATTTCATTTAAGTTGTTAATGACTAGATCATTTCCTTGAAGTAGATAATTAACATCTAAACCTTTAATGATTATTTTATGAATTTTATCAAAGTCTAGGCATTTTTCAGGAGCTTTGTCTGTTAAATGAGGATTATTAATATTGAATAAATTTACAAAGCAAGGTCTTGTATCTGAATCGTTAGAACTTTTCTTTCTTCCTATAATAACACTTTTTGTTTTGTGTTTCATGGTTTTAAATGAAAAAATACTGTTTAAAAGTCTTGTGTTTTAATTTTGGGAAATTTTTTAAGAAAAAATAGGTTTTTTGGAAAAAGATTTTGATTATTCTTTTTTGTTTTCAGATTTTTCTTTAGATTCTTCTTTTTTTGGTTCTTTTTTCTTTTCTTCTTTAGGTTTCTCTTCAGAAAATTTTTTAAGTTCTTCTTTAATTTCTTCGGAACTTTCTTCTTTACTAAATAATTGTTCTGGAATTTGAGAACCATATTTTATAATTTTCATATTTAATTGATGAATCTTGTCATTGATTATTGCACCACAAACTGTTTTTCTTATTCTTTGACCTTTTTTAATGGTTTTAACACCAACGCTTCTAGTTAATAATAGTTTTTTTCTTCCGGCAATTGGTAAATCAGAGCGCATTGGAAAGCCACAATAATCAGAACCACCAGTGATTTGAAACTCATAGTCTAAAATATTTATTAAATTTCCTTTGATTTTATCCCCTATTTTTCTACCATACAATTTAGAACCATCTACTTCTTGTTGGTATGTTTTACCTGTTTTTGGATCATTTATAACAAATTTTATATTCCCCATGTTTCTTTTTCTTTTCTTTTGATTTCAGCAATTTCTTTTAAAATTTGGATTTCATCACCATTTAAAAACTTTTTGTATTTTTTAAACTCTATAAATTCTGCTTCTGACAAATTAGAATAAAGAACATCTTCTACATGGAGTTGTCTACCTATTGTAACTCCTGGGAATGCAACAGCAATCTCTTTTCCTTTTTCTGCCTTGTCTATATCCTTTCCATTTAGTTGTATGGTTTTTACTGTGCATATTACTTTTCCTTGTTCATTCATCAATTCGATATCCTTTTTTAATGTTCCATTTAGAACTTCTACACCAACAACAGCGGGATGTGATTGACGGAATACAAAACCAGGCATTAATTTTATTTTACATGGTGTTGTTAGGCTTTCTAGTTTTTGTTTTTCTAATTCTTGTTTCTTGTATGCTTGCCATACTTCTAATTCTTCAATTATTTTATAAATAATATCAGAGATTATAATCTTTACTTTGGATTCTGGTTTTTTAACATTAAATCCTAGAATAACTTGGTTTAGAGGATCTTTTTCTGATTCTGCATCTGCTATATCTGTTTTATTGATTGCACCTACAGATGCCCTTCTTATCTTGATATCTTTTTCTTTTAATAGTTTTATTAAAGCTTCTAATGAACCTAAAGTATCTGCTTTGATGACAATTCCTTGTTTATCTGTTTCTATTATAACTTCAGAAACCTCTTTTTGGATTTCTTTTTCTATTTTTTCTATATCTTTTTCTTTTGCGCTTCTAATAGGCATGCCTGCTACAACATCGTCTATGTTAGGAGCAGAAATCCTTACACCAATAGCTGCACTAACTTGTTTTACCTTTTGGAATTTACATCTCCTCATATCTGCTAGTACTTCTGGTTCTAGAAGAATTTTTACTTTTGTTAAGATTGGTTTTTCTAAACCACCGATGATAACAGTGTCTTTTTCTTTTAGAGAACCATCATATAGAATAACATCCATTACTTTACCTATACCTTTTTGTTCTTTTATTTCTAGGATAACACCCTTTGCTTCTTTGCTTTTGAGTTCTAGTTGTTTTTCTAAGAATTTTTGTGATAAACCTATTAAGGTTAGGAGTAATTCTGATAGACCTTCTCTTGTTTTTGCTGAAATAGGAATTAGAGCAATTTGTTTTGAGTAATCTTTTATTCTATCAAATCTTTCTGAAGCAAAATTTAATTCATATAATTTGCCTACAATTTTATATAATTTTGTATCTAGTGTTATTTGTGTTTTTTCTGATTGTTTTTTGATATTATCTAAAATAAAATCATCTTTTTTTTGCCAACCAGGTATTAGATCAATTTTGTTTAGAGCAATAATGAATGGTGTTTTGTAGTGTTTTAGAATTTCTATTGCCTCTTTTGTTTGGGGCATGATACCTTCATTGATATCGATAACTAAAATAGCTATATCTGCTAGGTTACCTCCTCTTTTACGCATGCCTGTGAAGGATGCGTGGCCTGGCGTATCTATAAATAAAAAACCTGGAATTTTTATTTTTTGTTTTATTTGATCAAGTAATGTGCCAGTGATTTTTTTTATTGTTGAGAAAGGAACAAAAGTAGATGATATACATTGTGTAATGCCACCTGATTCTGTTTCTATGATAGAGGTTTCCCTAATAGAATCGAGTATTGAACTCTTTCCATGGTCTACATGACCCACTAATGTTACAATTGGTTGCCTTATCATTTTAATCAACTCTTTATAGTTTTAGAAAATAGTGTATATAAAATTATTGAAAATTTATTTATAAAGGTTTTGGTAAAGATTTTTATAATGGTATGGTTTAACGATCTTATGAAATATGTGGTAACCGGTGGACCTTGTTCAGGTAAAACTAGTGTCATTGAAGTTCTAGAAACTAAAGGTTATAGAATTATTGAAGAGGCTGCTAGATTGGTTATTAAAAATGGTAATGTTTTTCCCTGGGTTGATTTAGGAAAATTCCAAGATGCTATTTTAAAAAAACAATTAGAATTAGAGAAAAGTTTGGAAGGTGATATCATGTTCTTAGATAGAGGTTTGATTGATGGTGTTGCTTATTATAAATTTGCTAATATTAAAATGCCTGATGAATTAGTTATGGTTTGTAAGGAAAATAGATATGATAAGGTATTTTTGTTGGATATGTTGGTTACTTATGAATCTGATTTAGAAAGAAAGGAAGATGAGGGAACTGCTGAGAGAATTCATAGGTTGGTTAAAGAGAGTTATGAGGAGTTTAATTATAAAATAATAGAGGTTCCTGTAATGGATGTCGAAGAAAGAGTAAGATTTATTTTAGAGAATTTAGGTTAGATGATCTTCATCAGCTCTTTTATAAGAATGTAGTTCTTTTTTAGAAAACCATAACTTTATTTCTCTTTCTGCATCTTTTTTATCTGCTGAAGCATGTATTAAATTACGAACCTGTTTTTTATTGATGTTAGCATAAGAAATAGCAATGTGTGCATAATCTCCTCTTATAGTACCAGGAGAGGCATCATAAGGACCAGTAGAACCAACTATTTTTCTGACAATAGAGATAGTATTTACTCCTTCTAAAACCATAGCAATTATAGGACCTTCTGTTATGTATTTAATCAATGCTTTTCTTATTTCTTTTCCTTTTTTTGTTATATCTTCTGTGAATTTTAATCCTTGTTCTTCATAACTCTTTTTGGATTTTTGACCTAAAATTTCAATTAGATCTTCTGAATAATGTTCTTCTGCAAATTTTTCATCAATCCATTGCATTTTCATTCCAATAATTTTTAAACCTGCATCTTCAAATCTAGAAATAATCTTGCCTATCAGAGCTCTTTGAATGCCATCTGGTTTTATTGCAACTAGAGTTTGTTCAATCATTTTTTATAGAACTTTGTCCATTTGAAATTCTTAGGATTCCTTTTTAATTTAAGTAAGTTCTTTTCACACTTCATAGAACAAAAAGGTAATAATTTACCGGTTTTATCTACTACAATTTTGCCTGTTCCTTTCTCAATATAATTCCCACAAAATGAACAATTTGCCATTATTTCCTGCCTTGATCTAGTCTTCTTGCTTCTATTTCTGTTTCTCTAAGCATTAAGATATCACCTATTTTGATAGGTCCTTTGACATTTCTTCTTATTATTTTTCCTTTGTCTCTTCCATCCATGATCTTACATCTAACTTGTGTTATTTCTCCTCTTGTTCCTGTTCTGCCTATTATCTCTTCTACTGTTGCTGGAAATGATTCTATGCCTGTTTTAATAGCTTTTTCTATTTTTTTAGTTTGTTGTTGCTTTACTTGTTTTTTTGCCATTTTCTAGAATTGCCTCTTTAATCTCTTCTATTTGTTTTTTAGCTTCACCTTCGTTGATTATTGCAACTGCTGTTGTAGAAATTTGTAATCCTACTGAAGCGCCTAAATCTTCTTTAGATGGAACGGGAACACATAAAATGGATTTTTCTTCACATAGAACTGGTAAATGCATAACAATTTCTTGAGGATTTGTATCTTCTGCAATAGCAACTAGTTTTGCTGTACCTCTTTCTACTTCTTTAGTAACTTCATTAGAACCTTTTTTTATCTTTCCTGTTTTTTTTGCTATCTCTATAGCTTCATATACTCTTTCTGTTACTTCTTTTGGAAGTTTGAATTTGAATAGATCAACCATTTTTAACCTCCTATCATTGGTTTTTATGAGAAAATTAGAAATTTAGGTATTTATAAATGTTATGGTGTTGGTATCAGTCTGTAACCACTACCTCTTTTTGTTTCAATTTTTACTGGTGCTTTAGTTTGCTTTAGTTCCTTTCTTAATCTGCTTATCTGAACATCTATTGTTCTTGATCCTTCAGGGAGTTTGGGATGTGGATATAATTCTCCTTTTGTTAAAAGTTGTTTAAATTTTAAATTTAGTTTTCTTAAAAATTCTCCTTCATAATGACTTAAAGAATGTAATTTGCCTTGATAGTAAAAACCATAAGGTGTAACAATAAAATCTTGTTCTTTAACTGATTCTAATGCATACCCAAAACCACTTATTGCTTGTATGCTTAATGGTACATTAACTTCTTCTAATTTTTCTTTTAATCTTACAATCCCCACATCAAGACTTCTAGATTTATTAATTATTTTGAAATTTTCATTATATCTTGTTCTTTCAATAACTCCGCTAGTCAAGAATGATTCTAATAGATATCTCACTCTTCTTTCTAATTTAATTTCTTCTCCTTGATAAACAAAACCTTTTTCAGTTAATTCGAAGCTTTCTGGAATTTCTGGTTCTATAATATGTTCTAGTGACATAGGGGCTAACATAATAGAAAACCTTAAAAATCTATCTGTGGGCAAAATATAGAATTAGTTTATCTTTTTTGATTTGATCTATTCTTGCAAAGCCTATTCTTACTAATTGTACAATATCGTTTGGTTT
>CAYQQE010000036.1:4619-5688 GCA_964419915.1 Candidatus Woesearchaeota archaeon | reverse complement strand
ATGTAGGTGATATTCTTGCAGAGTGATAACAAATAGAAAGATTTATAAATAAGGGTTAGCTCACCATCTTATTTATAGGTTAAAATGAATTATAACCCAAAAATTGGACACATTGGTCTTGTTTTAGTTCTTGGTGCTGAATCTAGTGCTATTTTTTATTATTTGGGGTTAGCTAGAGGAGAAAATCAAGGAGTAGATATAGGAAAAACCCGTAATGAACCGGTAACTGTTGCATATAGTGATGTAGACAAAGATGGTTATAAGGATATAATAATTCAAACAAGATGTGATGATTATGTTTTCTTTGGGGATAAAAATAATGGTTTTGTTGAACAAGATGCTAGGCATTCACAAAGAGAAAGACAAAGAGAACAAGAACTTACAAGTAGAGTAAAAAGTTTGTTAAATCAACAAAAAGGAAAAAGATAATCTTTCTTTTTTATAAACCGTTAAAAAAAATTTTAAGTAATTTTGGAACGAAAGATTTATATAGTAGAATTAGTTAATAGTTTATATAATAATGCCCGTTATGAGAATGCTCAATGAGTAAGCATTAAGCTGGCAATGAATTAGAGTCAGTATTTCGGGCAACAATTATAATCAAAAAAGGATAGAACAAGATAAATATTTGATATATTTATTTTCAATAAATCATGTTTATTTTATTAAAAAAGAGAAAATGAAAGTATACTTTAGAAAATCTTGTTCTACAAACTTGTAAAATGATATACCTTAGGGGGGTAGAAAATGGGAAAAATAAGTCCTGTATCAGCAAAATATATAGTTCATACTCAAATAAATGTGGAGGGGGTTGTAGACAGACCAGATGTCATAGGTGCTATTTTTGGTCAGACTGAAGGTTTATTAGGTAATGAATTAGAATTAAGAGAATTACAAAGAAGTGGAAGAATTGGTAGAATAGAGGTAAATTTAGATACTAAAACTGGGAAAAGTGATGGTGAAATCATAATGCCTAGTTCTTTAGATAAGACTGAAACAGCAATAATTGGTGCTGCTTTAGAAACAATACAAAGAATTGGACCTTGTAATGCTAAGGTTAGGGTTTTGA
>CAYQQE010000036.1:0-4519 GCA_964419915.1 Candidatus Woesearchaeota archaeon | reverse complement strand
AAAAAAAAGGTATTAACTATATTTGTTGATGGAGACAGAGGTGGAGATTTAATAATAAGAGAATTGAGTGGTGTTGCTGAAATTGATTATGTAATTAAGGCTCCAGATGGCAAGGAAGTAGAAGAAATAACTAAAAAAGAAATTCATAAGGCTTTAAGAAGCAAGGTGGCTATTGAACAGGTTAAAATGGATTTGGATAAGAACGGAATGAAAAATGGAAGAGAGAAAAAAGTATTTAGTAAAAAAAGGATTAAAATTCCTGAAAAAGAAAGCGAGAAATTCAAAGAAATGTTAAATGATTTAGTAGGAACCAAAGGAGCTTATATTTTAGATAAGAACAGTAATATTTTAGGTAAAGTTCCTGTAAGTGAATTAATAAATACTGTTAAGGGTATGAATGATGTATATGCAGTTATTTTTGATGGTTTGATTGAACCAGAGATAATAAGGGTTGCTGAAGGTGCTGGTTTGAATTATTTAATTGGAAGAGATACTAAAATGAAGATAATCAACAGTAGAATAAGTGTTTTAACTGGAAGTGATTTGTAGAAACTTTTTCTTTTAATTTTTAATAATAGAAACATTTATATATAAGTTTATATATTAGTAAGTCTATATATATATAGTTTTATATAGGTGATAAAATACAACAAGTTTTACATTATCCAAGATTAGATACTGTTTTGATGGTAGAGGATGTATTGCAAAAAGCAGATTTAGCTATTTCTAAGAATGAATTACTAAGAAGATTACCAAAACAAACAATGAGACAAACATTAAATGTAATATTAGATTATTTAGAAGAAAGAGGATTGATTATGGTTGGTGAAAGGGGTGTTTTATGGGTTTATAATGAAAATCCTAAAATGAAAAAAGTATTGAAAGAAAGTGTGGGTGCAAGCCAATGATAACCAAGAAGGGAATAATGGAAAAAAGTAGGTTGTTTGATTTATTTTTAATTATTTTGATATTATTAATTTTACTTGGTTTCTTTGGTGTTTTTAAGAAAACTTGTGATAATGATAAATGTTTTGAAGATGGTATTAAGAATTGTAGGAATATTGTTTATTTCCAGAATAAAGATGGAAATTTGTTGAAGTATAGTGTTGATAATTGGGTTGGTTATTGTGTTATTGATGTTAAGATGGAGAAAACTATAAATGATAAAGAGGTTATGGATTTATTTCAAGGAAAGGAAATGAGGTGTAAGATACCTAAGAAAGAACTAGTGAATGTTAATAAGAACATGGATAGTTATATAGTGCATTGTAATGGTGTTTTGAAAGAGAAAATGTATGAATATGTTTTGAAGAAGATGTATGGGGTTGTTATAGGTAATATAGATGAGATTATAGATGAGATAAAAAAAGAAGCGTAGGCATGTTCAGAAATGGAAATAGAGATTAAGTAAGGGTTGCCTTGATCCCTTCTTAACCTTGTTGGCTATAAGCATTAATAATTATGATTAAAGCTGCTGCATCCCTGCCCTGACTTGGTTTTCAAAAATATTAACCCTACAGGACAAAGCCTCATAGTTGAAATCAAGACCTTAAATAATAACTATATCGCTTTCTGAACTTCGATTCCATCGTAAAGCCGGTTTATGGTTACAGGAGACGGCTAACTTCCCGATCTAGCCTACAGGAAAGTGAAGGAAAATAAAGTTTTTAAATGTTATGGTTATTTCCACATTCCTCTTGATAATCACAGAATTTGCATTGCCATAACATTTCTTCATCTAATTTAGCTTCTGGTTCTGGTAATTTGTTATTGGTTAAATGAGAATGAATTGCTAATAATCTGTCAATAGCTAATTGTGCTTGTTCTTGATCATATTTTACTTCAAAAGTTTTTGTTTTTAATGTGTTTTTTTCTATATAAAGTATTAAGCCATTATGAATCTTTTTGAAGTGCATATAAAGTTGTAATTGTAAAATACCAGATAAATTTGGGTTTTCTGTATGTTTTAAAGATGAAGTTGATTTTATTTCTACTATGTATATAATTCCATTTATTTTTAATAAGATAATGTTGTCTATTCTTCCTGATATTATTATATTATTTATTTCTAATTTAAATGGTACTTCTCTTTCTAATAATTCAACGTGTGGATTTTTCTCTGATTCTATAACTTTTGTAATGAATTCATGCAATAAATTACCTACTTCAAAAATTTTAATTAATTCCTGATTTATTAATTTTGGAATTTTATATGAATAGAATAATTTTCTTAGACAAGAACCTGCTTCTGATGGATAATACTTACCTATTTGTTTTTCTTTTAATTCTCTTTTTAGGTAATTAGAGATTAGATCATTAAAATCTATCATAAAAGTTAATAAGATAAGGAAGTTTAAATATATTATTGAAATAGAGTTAATTGTTCTCTTCTTTTAGATTCAATTGCTCTAAGATTTTCTAGTATTGTTGGATCTGTTTCTTTATCTATTGCTTTAACTGTTGTTTTCATCCTTTGTGATTCTTTTCCTGTTAACCATGGAATATACAATCCATTTTCTAATCTTATTGGTTTTATGTTAAAATGTTCAAAGTATAGTGTGTTTATTGGAAGTTTGAAATCAGCAAAAGTTTTTAAAAATCTTTCTCCTGTTGATACTGCTTTTCCTTCTTCATGAGAGTAAAAGAATTGTTCAACTTCCTCTTGATAATCTTCAAACTGTGTTGATATAAAAGTTTGTGTATCATGATCAAAATAAACATTAAAACTTAATAAGTCATAAACCTCTCTTTCATTTCCTTTTATTAATTTAAGATCTTTTGGGGATTTTTTCCTATCAGCATCTCTAAAATAATTCCCATTTTTATTTTCTTTTCCATATGCTGATAATATCAGTAATGTTGCAATGTCTTGAGATGATAAGGATCTTACTTGATTATGAAAATCTTGAAAACTAAAAGAATCTGATTCTATGTAAACAGCTGTTTGTTCTTTAGGAAGATATAAATCAACTAAAAAATCTAAACCTTGTTGATCTGTAAATGGTTTATCTGTTTCACAATCAAAATCATCTAAAAGAATATCTATTATGTTTCCTTTTTGCCATGTAAATTGCCTTTCTGGATGTTTTTTGTATTTTGGAAGATGTCTAAAATGTTCTGCTACAGGAATACAAATACCTCTTAAAGATCTGTTAACATGCGTAACTGGAGCTTTACAATCAGGATAGAGACAGAAGAATTGTAATTCTTTTGGATGAGGGATTCTACCAGAAACATATACTGTTCCATTTGAGGTAATTGCACTGAACATAAGATCATTGAATAAATTCTATATTTAAACTTTTCGTTATTAATTAGTAATTAAACTGTTATCTCTAGTTTTTGATTTAGATTAGTAATTTCTGAGCCAATGCCCTTACCTAGATAATAGAAATTTAAAGAAGATAGTTTAGATAATTTATCAAATATAGATGGTTTTGTTGAATATGTTACTAACCTTGCTTCTTTAATACCTGCTAATTCTTTAAGTTCTGATATTGCTGTTTCTTTGTTTCCTAATTCATCTATTAAATTCAGGGTTTTAGCTTGTTCTCCTAAATAGAAAATGCCTGTTGCTAGGTTTCTTACTTCAGATTCTGGAAGGTTTCTGTTTTTAGCTATGTCTTTTATGAAATAATCATAGATGGTGTTTAATCTTTGCTGTAATACTGCTTTTTCTTCTGGTGTTAATGGTTTGTATGGAGAACCAATGTCTTTTTGAGATCCAGAAATTAATTGTTGATAGGTAATACCATATTTATCTAATAGGCCTGAAAACTCTAAATAAGAGCCTATAACACCTATAGAGCCTGTTATAGATAAAGGATCTGCTATTATTTTGTCTGAGGCAGAGGCAACCCAATAGGCTCCTGATGTGCCTATTTCTGTTATTAAAGCAACAGTTGGTTTTTTTGTTTTTTTAACAGCTTCTGCTATTTCTTTTGATGCAAGTACTGTACCACCTGGACTGTTAATTTCTAGTAAAATGCCTTTTACTTGAGGATTTTTATCTGCATTTTCTATATGTGAGATTATGATAGGAGATAGAGCTTCGTTTCCTGGCAGAAAAGAAGAGGATTGTGTTATGATTACACCATTTATAGGAATTACTGCAATTTGGGGTTGTTGAGGAAGTTTATTCATAAATAAAACTATGAAAAGGAGTAAGGTTATTGAAAGAATTATTATGATTAAAGGCCTCTTTTTTGGTTTTTTCATTATCTAGAGAGGAAAATAAAGGTATATAAAAACCTTTTGTAGTAAAGTTTAAATATAAATAGCTTATCTTGAGGTGTTAATGGATCGAGATCTTAATGTTGTTGCATTGTTTAATACAAGGAGGTATAAAAATGAAATGGGCGCAAGACGATAACGATTGGGATGATGATGAAGATGATGAAGATGATGATTGGGAATAAAATATAGATTGGATTTTTAATTTAAATTTTTCTTTTTTCTTGAGGTTTAGAAAAGGTTTTTAAAGGAATTTTTCTATATTTGTAAAATGTGGTTCAGAGAA
>CAYQQE010000035.1:3191-5921 GCA_964419915.1 Candidatus Woesearchaeota archaeon | reverse complement strand
AATTTATAAAATAAAGCAAAAGAGATTGTAATTATAACTGAAGATACAACAATAAAATGACCTATGCAATCTAGGTAATAACCATTTATTGATGTTTTTTTGTGATAACGTGCTACTTCTCCATCTGAAAAATCTAGGATAAAAGATAATAAGAGTATTAAAGCTCCTATTAATGAGAATAAATAAGATCCTTGTAAGAAGAAGAAAGCTGAAATAATTCCTGTTAAAATCCATAGTAGGGTTATTTGGTTTGCTGTTAGGTTTAACAGTATGAAAATTTTGGTTATATAAATTGATATAAATCTATGGAAGTACTTATCAAGTTTGTTTACTGGTCTTGGTTGAACTTTTCTTCTTAGTTGTTTTATTGTTTCCATAGACTATGTAAAGGAAAAAGGATATAAAAGGTTTTATTTGATAGGAAATATATTATATAACTAAATCTTTTAAAACCATTCTAATTTTCTTAAAAATGTTATTTAGAGTTATTGTTGGAAAACAGATTTTAGGGTTGTAAATATTGTTTTTATATCTTGTTTCAAGATTAGTTTTAGGATTAACATTAGGAATATTGCTAAAGGAATTAATAATAAACCATAATAATTAAGATAGAATGATAATGGTATTAAAAACAATAATGGTATGACTAGAATAAATCTTCTTGGAATTTTTGTTTTAAAAGATAAAAGAGTAAAGGCTAATAAATGTGATAGGGATGTTGCTATTGTGATTCCTATCAAACCATAATAGGGTATCAATAAGATATCAAGGATTATGTTTAGGAGGGCTGCTGATAGGATTGGCAGGAATGCTAATTCTGGTTTTAATTGTGCTGTTAGATTTGTGTATATTAAAGAATAAATAGAGTAAAAAATTAAACCTATGGATAAAATCATGAAATACAATTCTATTCCTATGTACTGTGGAAAGAAAATTTTTGTAATTAGGAAAATTAGAGAGTTAAGTAAGATAGCTATAAGGAAAGAAAAGAAAAATGAGATTCTTAAAGTTAGATTTAGGATATTTTTAGAGTCTTTTAATTCTGAAGATTTGGTTAATAAGAAAAACGATAATGATGAGGGAATGATTGCTATGATATTAGATAATGGGCCTGCTATGTTATATTTTGCCACATTTTGATATGTAGAAAGAAAACCAAGGATTGTTGAATCTATCCAACCTAGGAAAAGGAAAGACAGAGAAATTGATGATACAATTAAACCCTTTTTTAGATAAGATTTTATTGTAGAGAAATTTAAAGAGAATTTTCTGAAGAGATTTATGATTTCTGTTTTAACTAGAAAGAACATAAAGATTGAATTTAAGATATAACTTAAGGAATAAGAAAATAAAATGCCTGTAGTTTGATAATTCTTGAAAAGTAAAATGAAGAAAATAGCAAATAATGGGTAAAGAGCTTCAAATAATTGTGAAATATGATACTTGTATTGCACCTTTAGGAATGTTCTTGCAAAACCTCTAATTAAAAGGAATGGCAACATGATTGTTAATGGAAAGAATAATGGTTGTTTTATTGAGAGTAATAAACCTATTAATGTTAATAATGTGTTAAATATTAATAGGAAGTAGAAAACTGAATGTGTGTCCTTCTTTTTTATTATCCATGGAACTGTGATATTTGGAATTCCTAATAAAGTGAAAAACATTATGATAGAAAAAATAGACATAAGAAAAGATGCTTGTCCGTAAACCTCTTTTATGAAAAAGTTAGCTAAAATTAGAAGCATGATATAGGTAAATATTTTAGATAGAATGATAAATACAAAAGCATAAATTGTTTCTTTTTGGCCTTTCATATGGAAGAGAGAAATAAATGGTTTTAAATAATTATTGCTTAAACATAGAAATCCATATAAATAAAGTATAAAATAGGATGAAATATGAAAATAAACTTGATTAATTTACCATCAGAGGAAACCTCAATATTGCCACCTTTAGATTTGGCTTACATAGGTGCTTTGTTGAAAGGTCATGAATTAAAATTAGTGGATTTTAATTTTGATGAAGAGGTGGAAGATGCTGATTTGAATATAGTTGGTACTACAAGTGTTGATTATTATAACAATCCTCCTTTAAATCTAGATCATATTTTTAGTTATTTAGACAAGATTGATGGTAAAAAAATAATATTTGGGCCTCATGTTACTTCTACACCTAAAATTTTTCAGAAATATGGTTTATTAGTTATAGGCGAACCTGAAATAACAATAAAGGAAAGTATTGATAGAATAGAGAAAAATGAGAATTTATATACTGTTAAAGGTTTGTATGGTAATGAAAAAAGAGGATTAATAAAAGATTTAGATAAATTGCCCTTTCCTAATAGAAGTTTGATTAATAACAAGAATTATTATAATCCATTAGCTAAGAAAAAACCATATACAATGTTGATAAGTAGCAGGGGTTGTCCTTTTAAGTGTATTTATTGTTATAATGAGGTTTTTGGACATATGTGGAGGGCAAGATCAGCAAAAAATGTTATAGAAGAATTTAGAGAAATAAAAGAAAAATATAAAATACCAGAGGTTTGGATTAGGGATGATCTGTTTAGTATGGATAAAGAAAGAGCTATTGAAATTTGTGATGGTATAAAAAATTTAGGAATTTCATGGAGTTGTCAGTTTAGGGTTGATACCTCTGATAGAGAATTATTAGAGAAGATGTATGAAAGTGGATGCCATATGGTTTCTTTAGGAATAGAATCTGGAA
>CAYQQE010000035.1:0-3091 GCA_964419915.1 Candidatus Woesearchaeota archaeon | reverse complement strand
GACTGATTTTACATGGAAAGAATTAGTTGATATTAAAAGAGAATTATATAAAAAATATTACTTAAGAGGTGAATATTTAGGGAAAAGATTGTTTAAGTTTAAAATTTTGAAGAATGGTTTTTATCCTTTTTTGAGACAGATGAAAAGAAAAGATTTTAGAGGTGTGAAGAAATGAAAATAGCTTTTGTTACACCTTTTTTCTTTCCTGTTATAGGAGGAGTGGAACAGGTTGTATATGAATTAGGAAAAAGACTAATTAAGGAAGGTCATGAGGTTCATGTTTTTACTAGTGATTGTGGAAGGAAAGAATATACAGAAGGAAAAGGATGCAGATTAAAAGAGAAAGAATTGGAGATAGATGGAATAAAAGTTCATAGAGGTTATCATTTGTTTCATGTTAGTGATAGAGGAACTGTATGGTTAAATTATGGAAAGTTATGGAAAGAGGATTTTGATATTGTGCATAGTCATGTTATTGGTCATTTTTGTGGTTTTATGGCTGGTATGATAGCTAAGGTAAGGGGCATTAAATATATTCATACAACACATTGCCCTTGGACTGATAGACACAGGCCTTTTTTAGCAAGGTTGATGGTTAAGATGGCTGGTTTAACATGGGGTAAATGGACCTTGAGGTTAGCTGATAAAATAATATCAATAACACCTTGGGAATTCGATCAATTAAGGAAATGGGGAGCTGATAAAGAAAAAATAATTTATATTTCAAATGGTATGGATGAGATATTCTTTAAAAAAATAAAGGATAATAGATTTAAGAGGAAATTTAAAGGGAAAATTGTTTTGTTTTTAGGAAGATTGCATATTACAAAAGGTCCTGAGAAATTAGTTATTGCTGCTAAGGAAATTTTGAAAGATAGGGATATTGATTTTGTTTTTGTTGGTCCTGATGAAGGAATGTTAAAGGAAATGGAGAAAATAAGAAATAAAGAGAAAAGAATACATATTTTAGGAACAATAAGAGGAAAGAAGAAATTAGCAGAAATTTATCAAGCTGCAGATGTTTATGTTTTACCAAGTTACAGGGAAGGTTTACCATTGACGTTGTTTGAAGCTTATGCTTCTGGTTTGCCTGTTGTTGCAAGTCCTGTAAATGGTGTTCCTTATGAAATGGAAGATGGTGTAAATGGGTTTTTTGTTGAATATGGAGATATTGAGAACTTGAAAAAGAAAATATTAAAAGTTTTAGATGATAGAGAATTAAGTGATAGATTTAGTAAGAATAATAGAGAAAAAGCAAAAGATTTTAGTTGGGACAAGATTTTGGAAAGAACTAAGAAGGTGTATGGAATATGAAATTGCATCACATTGGTATTGTTGTTGAAGATATAGAGAAGAGCAGAAAGAGGTATGAGAAAATATTTGGAATTAAAGTTGGGATAAAGCCATATGAAGATAAAAATATGAAGGTTAAGATTTTATTTTTTGATTTAGGTGATATGAAAATAGAGTTGATTGAACCTGTAGGAGAGAGTGGTGTTAGTAGATTTTTAGAAAAAAAAGGTGAAGTATTGCATCATTTGGCTTATGAAGTTAGAGATATTAATAAAACTGTTAAAAATTTGAAAGAAAAAGGAGCAAATATTATTGAACCTGTAGATGCTTATGAAGGAAGGGTTGCTTTTATACATCCTAAAGATGTTGGGATTTTAATTGAGTTTGTTGAAAGTAAGAATTAAAATGCTAACCATAGATCATGTTATACAATTATGTGAAGAGGGTGTGGGTATATGCTTTAAGAGAAAACCTCATCCTTTAGGATTCAAAGGAGAGTGGGATGTTTCTACATTGGGTATATACATTTTTGTGCCACATTGTAATTCTTTAGCTGATAGAGATATAACATTAATACATGAGTTTATACACGCAAGAAATGATTTGATTTTTGATAATGAAAATCCAGATATGGATATTGAAAATGAGGCCTTAGAAACATATATGCAAACACAGGGTGTTTTAGATTCTATAAAAGAACTATATTCAATTAAATAACTACCCAAAAGTTTAAAAAGGGTTATATATGTTTTAGGTTTAGTGTTCAAGTAATTGGACAATTAATTTAGGAGGCAAAATGAAAGGAACAGTAAAGTGGTTCAATAGGGATAAAGGATATGGATTTATACAGGGAGCAGATGGAAAAGACTACTTTGTACACCATAGTGCTATAGCACAAGGAGCATTTTTAAGAGAGAATGATGAAGTATCTTTTGAACCTACTGGAACTGATAAAGGCGTGCAAGCTAAAAGCGTTAAATTGCTTAAGAAAGGTAGCGAAATAACAGGTAAGAGATCTAATGAAGAAAGTACAGAAGAAGATTCAGAAGAAGATTCAGAAGAAGATTCAGAAGAGTTTTAATATGTAATTTAAGATTTCTATAATTAGTTTTTTATTTTTTTATATTTATTTTTGTAATCTTTCTATTACAACTTCTTTTCCATTTTCGTATATTATTAAACTTCCATGATTAACCTTTGCATCAATGAAAGGCGTTAAATGTCTTGTTTTTGTTCTTGGAGTTACTGATATAAAGGATCCTTTATGGTTAATTATTCTCAATAATATATCATAATTACCATCACCCCTTTCCCAATTCTCACCTAAACCAAAATGTAGAATATTATCATCTTTTATTTTGTCATATAATTGTATTAGTTTTTCAAGAAATTGTTGGGGGTTTTCTTCATTTATCATTCTTAATGATTTAGCATAGTTAAAATCTTGGAAGTTTGTAACCAAAGTAGGATTATTATAGGCTTTTAAGAAACCATTTTGATAATCTTCTATAAGTAATCTGAGTAAACCTGCTTGGTTTAGGTTTGGGTTATATGTTAAACATAAATTATGATAACCATGATTATCTTTATAATGATTACTGGTTGTAAAACCTGTTTCTTCTTCTCTGGTGAGATTTCTCTTCTTAGTGTTGATATTTTCATTTTAATGACCTATCCTAACAATATACACTATTACATATTCTAGATTTTTTATTAATTCTAAGAATTCCTCCTTAAGTGTATATCATATTTGTTAGAAAATTTAGATTATTGATTAAGGTTATGATTAAATTTTTTG
>CAYQQE010000034.1:0-5973 GCA_964419915.1 Candidatus Woesearchaeota archaeon | reverse complement strand
TCGATTAGTGGTTCAGTAGAATCAAGACCAAATTATGGTGCTCCTAGAGTTGGTGCTTCTAGGAGTGGTGGAGCTAGTCAGACACAAATTACACAACTAACAATCAATACTATTGAAGATTGGAGAAATTATTTTATACGAACACATTCTGTAGATGGTGGATGGAATGTTAAAGAAATAGAAAATAATAAATTTGAGGTTGTTGACTCTTTAGGTAGAAAATTTGTTTTTGGATTTGATGGTAAACCTGGTTATTATAAAGAAGATAAATTTATTGCTTTAACTAATGATCAAGTTAATAATCCTGTTGGTACAGCTTCAAGTGTTAATGCTTTTGTAGGTACTGGTCCTAGAACTGGCAGCGAAAGATATTTAGATTATCTAATTACTATACCAGGTACAGATAAAAAGACGAGCTTTGCTAGAATTGATACTGTAGAAACAAATAAATATTATATAACTTTTGTTGAAGGGGGTAATGAATACAGATTCTTGTTAAATGAGAATACTGGTGAAATTCAAACAAAAATAGGAAATACTTGGGAAGTTGTTAAAGATACAAATATTCAAACGTCTGTGATGGATAGTTTTGAAAGATTTAGAAATGAGGGATCTGATAAGCCTGGAAATCCTGTAGAAGGAGGACAGACAACTTCTTCAACTGATGCAAGATTACCAGAACCGCCTACTGGGATTTCTTCGCCTCTTACAGATACAAATATTAGGACAGATTTAGATACTAGTATGCTTAATGATTTAGGGGAATTATATTCTAAAGCTTTGGATGCTGAGGAACAAGGAAATCTAGATTTGGCTTTAAAGCTTTGGAAGGAGATTGAGAAAAAAGGTTCTAAAAGTACTAATACCGAAGTAAAAGCTTTGGTAAATAGGGCTAAAGAAAATGCAAAAATATTAACAGATAAAATAAAAAATATAAGAGAACAACAAGGAATAGCAAACACAGCAGGAATTTTAAAAGGAAGGTTATGGGGAGCTTTAAATGGTTTCTTTGGAGATTATAGTTTTGGTATTCCTTCTAAGGTATGTCAGAGTGTATTTAGTACTGCTCCTGTTGGTGAAAGTTTAGGTTTTATGGATGTAAGAGAACCTGGAGATTATAAATTTAAGAATAATGTTGCAACAATTCAGGGTTATAAAAGTGATTATAGTTATAAAGAGGTTAAAAGATATGTTTATGAGGTTAGTTATAGTTTGTATGCTGGTGAGGAGAATTTAGCTTATGGTGTATTTTTTGCAGGAGAAAGTGTATTTGTGGAACAAGGTGATGTTAATTTAGGGGATGTTAAAAGAGGATATTTTGTGAAGGAAAGTGAGAAAGAATATAAAACAGTTTGTATGAAATACAGTTCTGGGAGTATCTGTGGGAATTTGAAAGAGAGTTGATATTTCTGTATACATATATGTAAGTAATTATTTTCTATGTAATTAGAAAGATTTAAATATATTTATAGATATGGTTAGAAATATGAAGAAAAAAGTAACTTTAAGTTTAGATGATAAAGTATACAATCCTTTTAAGAAATATTGTGAGGAGAATGCTATTATGCTTTCTAAAAAAATTGAATTATGGATTAAAGAATTTTTAAAGGAAAATAAAAAATGAGAAACATTAAAAAAAGAGGACAGATAAGTGTTTTTATAATCTTAGGTATTTTAATTGCTGTGGTAATCATATTTGTTTTTAGAACTAACTTTGTTATTAAACAAGTAACTCCTGTTGATGTAGAACCTATAAACGAACATGTTGAAAACTGTATAAGAGAAAAAGGTTTTGAGGGTATAGAAAAATTAGAGAAGCAAGGCGGAAGAATATATTTAGATGATGGTTTGTTGATGTATCAAACTGGGGATACTAAAATTGCTTATTGGTATGATGATTTTATTAATATTCCTTCTATGAGTGATATGGAAAAGGATTTAGAGGAATATGTTGAGGATAATCTTGATGATTGTTTGAATTTTAAAAAATTTGATGATTATTTTGTTGATGTTACAGATGATGTAAAAGTTAAGGTAACCATAAGTGATAAGGTTAATTTTGATGTTGAATATCCTTTAGATGTATGGAGAAATGATAGAGTTTACAAAATTTCTGATTTTAGTTTAGAAATTGAATCTGAATTAAATGATCTATATGAGTTAAGCAAGAAAATAATGAAGAAAGAGAATGATGATTTGTTTTTGGAAGAAAAGACATTGGATTTATTAACTTTGTATGGTGTTCCTTTAAGTGGTGCTAGTTTGGATTGCGAGGATAAGATATGGTTGAAGTCAGAATTAAAAGATAAGGTGAAGAATATTTTGGCTGGTGGTTTACCTTTTGTTAGAGTGGAAAAAACAAAAGGCGAGAAATATAAGGATGAAATGAAAATGTTTGTTTGGGATGTTACTAATGAATATTATGATATGGATGTTAATTTATTGTTTTTCCAGAGTTGGCCTTTTGAATTTGATGTATGGTCTAGCAAAGGTGAGATTATGAAAGGTGATGTTTTTAGAGAGTATAGTGAATGGGGAATGTTTTGCATGACTTATTACCATTTTGTTTATGATTTAGAATTTCCTGTTGTTTTTGAGATTAAGAAAGGTGATGAGGTAATGTATTTTGCAACTAAAGTTAAAATAGTTGCTAATAAGGCTAGGGAAAATGATAATGTTTTTGATAGTGAGAATGAGGAGTTTTGCAATGCCCCTGGTAAGAAAATAAAGATAAATGATAATTTTGGTGTTAATTTTATTTGTGGAGAGTTTTTGTGTAGTAAGGAAGTTGAGGATGGTTATGTGGAAGTTCCTGTTTGTAATAATGGGATTATTATTGCTTCTAAGGATGGTTATTTGAGTGAAAGTATAGGAATAGATACCTACAAGAAAGATGATGAGATTAGTTTTAGTTTAGAGAAACTTGAGAAGATGAAATTTAAGGTTAAGAATCAGAATAATGTTGAAGTTGATAAGGATGAATATATGGTTGTGGTTCATTTAAGAAGTGATAAACTTGATAATTATGCTGTTTATCCTGAAATGGATGAGATTGAATTGGTTGATGGAGAGTATGATGTTAGTTTGATGTTGATTAAGAAAGATAAATTGAAAATTCCTGGGAGAAGAGAAAAAGTTTGTATTGGTGTAAAGATTCCTCTTGGTTGTATTGGTTATGAAAAAGAGCAAGTTTTTCCTCCTATGGAATTACCAAATGTTGTTGTTGGAGGTGCAGAATATGTACATTCTTTTACAGAAGAAGATTTAAAGAAAGATGGTTTAATATTTTATGTTTATGAAGATAAAGTTGAGGATATGGAGGATATGATCAAAGTAATGGAAAAAATGAAAGAATATGGTGAAAAAGTTAAGAAGGTTGAGGCGAAATGAGGAAGATAATTGCTTTGGTGATGGTGTATTTGATTGTTGGAGTTAGTTTTAGTTTTGTTGGGTTTGCTGTTGATGAAAAAGTATTGAATAAAGAAGAAATTGATAAAACTATTAAAAATAATTTTTTGGTTATTCCTTTAACTTTTTGGAATGAAGTAGATAAAACACATTTAGGAGATGCTTTACAAAAAAATGATGGAAATTATTATAGGATTGTTAGTACAGATGGAAAAATTGTTCTTTATCTTGTAAAAAAAACTGATAAAGATTATGTTTGGGATGAAACAAAACAACCTAATCCTTTGCCTATTATTAATATTCCTAGTTCAGACGAGCTTATTAAAAGTTTGGATGAAAAAGGTTTTAAGAAAAAAGAAATTGTAACAACAAGTGGACAAGAAACTACACCAGCTACTGGACAATCAGAAACAACAAATTTTGCTGTTGCAGTTATTGAACAAAATCCTAATCCTTATATTTCTTCTGCATACGATACTGTTGATGTTATTTTTTCTGTTAAACCTAAAAGAGAAGGTTTAGTGGTTAATGGTTTTATGTTGGGTAATGATATAAATTGTGAAAAACAAGGTGATAATTGGAAATGTAGATTAATAGTTAGAAGTACAAGTTTAAGATATGATTATGTTATTTCTTATGTAGAGAATAATGTTGAGCAAAGTGAGAAAGGACATATTGAATTTAAGATTAATACCCTTAGCGAGAATAGTGGTTGGGTTAATCCTATGAGTTTGTTAGGTTTGTATGGTTCTACTGGAACAATGGGTTATTATGGTGGAAGAGTGGAAAGTGATGTTTCAAAAAGTGTTGATAGGATTTTAGATGTGATAGATCCTGTATATAAATTTTTGTACCTTAGTTGTACAATGTGGAGAATGTTTATGTTGATTAAAGGTGGGAATGTTGGTGATTGGATGTATGATGTAGCTCCTGAATATAAAAAAGATGTTAAAGGACAATATGAAAAAGATAAAGATGGTAATCCTATCATAATTAATGAAGATAAAATAGAATTAAGTTCAAAAGGTGAATTATTTAATAGATTTTGTGAGCCTATAGAGTGCAGTAGTTGTGGTTTAGGTAATATATTTACTGCTGGTTTTATAAAAAGTATTCAATGTAGTCCTCCTTGTTTGACTGGTGCTAGGTATAGTTTGCTGTTGTTAAAAAATGGTTTGGAAAGAGGCTATAATGCTTGTAAATCAAGAACAAGAAATAGCGGATTTAGTTTATTTGAATGTGAAATTGAGTTAGGAAGTGTGGTATGTGATAGTATGTATGGTATTAATACACCTAGTTTTGGTAATACTTTAGGACAATTTAGCAGATATGGTATTTTTGATCAAAGTATGTTATTTGCATCTTTGCTTTCAGGTGGTGGATTTAATCTTAAACCTGGATTTAAACTAAGTGATGTACAAACTGGGGATAATGAAATTAGTGATTTTTGTAAACAAATTAGTACTATGAAATTTATTAATCCTATGATAAGTAATTTTGGTAGGACATTATATGGTGGTTATCCTGGGTATGGTGGTTATTCTGGTGGTGGTTTAGGATATAGTGGTTATTCTGGATATGATTCTAATATATTATTAACAAGGGAACCTGATTTTAGTTCAAGTTTATTAATTGATACTGAAAATGATAAATTTAGGCATAATTATCTCTATTATATAAAACCTAATGAAGGTCAGAGGATAACTTATAATGCTTATTTGAAGTGCCAATCTGGTAAAAGATCTGATATTGTAAAGGAAAAAATGATTGATAGATCTGATGAAGGAAAGAGTTATATAGTATTAGATGAAAGGTGTGATAGAATTTGTTTAAGTGGAGAAATAAGAGATTACAATAACCAATTTATAAAAATAATTCAAGAAAAATGTTGGGGTGGATCATGATAAAGGATTTAAAAGAAAGTTTAAAACTATTAAAAAAGAGTAAATGGAATATTTTGATAGAGGCTGGTTTTATTTTTGTTGTTTTTTTATTATTACTTTTGTTTTCTAATTTTTTTGCTGATTTTTTAGGCAAGATCAATGATTTTACTAATATGGAAGATCCATTTGTTGCTTTAGATGCTATGAAACCTATTTTGAATAGGTTGATAATGTTTTTTATAGGATTTTTTGTTGTATTGTTTTTGTTGTATTGTTTTGTTGAAAGTCTGCAATGGAGATGGACTTATAATTTAATGAAGAATAAGAAAGGAATTTTTAATAAAACATATTTTTTTAATTTTTGTTTGTTAAATTTTGTGTTCTTATTTTTGTTTTATTTGTTATTTTTGTTATTGAGGATAAGTAAGAGTGACGTACAAATATTTATTATATTGTTTTTTGGTTTGAGTTTATTTGATTTGTTGTTGATATTTTATGTTTTGTTGAATAAGAAAGATCTGATTAATGTTTTTAAAAGTACATGGGAGATTATTGGTAGAATACATTTGTTTATTTTGATGTATTTAGTTATTAGTTTGGTGTTGTTTGTTGGAGTCTTAGTAATATGGTTGGTAGGTTTTTTACCTGGAATTTGGTTAGGTTTGATTTTAGATTTGATTGT
>CAYQQE010000033.1:0-6027 GCA_964419915.1 Candidatus Woesearchaeota archaeon | reverse complement strand
TTTAGAGATAACCCTCTCTATTACAACAGAAGTATCAACAACATATATCACCATTTTTTATTATTTTATTCTACTCATTTTTAAATCTTTCTTAAAAACACCAAAAATCCAGTATGCCCCAAAATAACATTCTTAGGTCTAGCTCTTTTCTCGTCTATAATCCATTCTCTTTCTATTATCTCTATCATTTTAATAAATTTTAATTTATTATTTTTCACTAATTCCATAACCTGTGTAATATTTGGTAAATAACAAACTAGAAATCCTTTATCCTTCAAATTTTTCTCTAATCTATATTCCCAAGGATTAGCTAAATCCAATACAATTAAATCAACTTTCTCTTTAGCTTTCTTAACATCCTCATTTTTCAATTTAATATTTCTTATCTTTAAAAACTTAAAATTCTTCTTAGCTAATTCATAAAAATCCTTTCTTTTTTCATAACCATAAACTCTCTTAACAACTCTTGATAAATAAGCAGCTAACATTCCAGAACCAGTTCCAGCTTCTATTACTTCTGATCTCTTATTAATCCCAGTATTAACTATTATTGCTCCTATATCCTTACCTATCATTACAGCAGGTCCTCTTTTAATTTTCTTTATTTTATCTATAAATTCCATTTTCTGAAAAATTAAAAGAAATAGAAGTTTATAAAACTAACTGGCTAAAAATACAGGAATCGACGCAGGTTCTTCTTCTTCAACATCAGCAACACTTCTTCTATGATCTATAAATTCTCTAATAGATTTTGCAAAACTTCTATTATAACTCAAACCAGATCTATCACAACTATTAACTGTTGATTGAAGAAAAACATCAACTTCATTAGGTGTCTTACATTCAGTAACATTATATCCTTCATATAATCTATTTAACTCCCAAATTGTATCATTCTCTCTTAATGTTTCTGCTCCACTAACAACTTTTAATTTTCCTAATAAAGTTTTACCTACATAAGCAAACCCCAAATAAACTCCCTTCATCCTTCTTGGTTTTCCTGAATTTCCATTCAAAAACGCAAAACCACCATCACTAACTAAACCGATATCAGAAGCTCTTAAACCACATAAACAAGAATCTTTAATACAATCACATCTACTATAAACTATACAAGGTAATTCTACTTTTCTTTCTAAATCTTGATTCATTTTTACCTCTAATTTCTGATTCTAAGAACCTATTTATTAGACAAATTTTTTATTTATAAGTCTTTCGGTTGTAAAAACTGTGGGCGGCAGGGTTCGAATTCGCAAGCTTTTCCATTCGTTTTTGCAAACTTTTTTTGAAAAAGCTTCCTGCGCAGACACTAAGTCAACAGGTCTTGAGCTTAGACATTTTTTCTGTCCCGTCTAGTCCAAACTTTTCCTTTTTTCGTGAACGTTTTTTCTAAAAAGGTTCTTTTCTGGAAAGTTTATTTGACCACTCCGGCACGCCCACCTAATATTTCACATCAAAAACAACTTTATAAATATTTCTTTAACAATTATTTTCCTTTACATAAATGTTTATAAATTATTTGATTATAACCAATAAAATGCCAAAAACAATGGAATTTAAAGAAGAAGATGGAACCCAGTACAAAATCTCTTTTAGTGAAAAACTTCAAATGAATGTACTTCAAGAATTAAGGAGAAACACATTATGGCAGAAAAAAGGCTTCTATGCTAAAATGGCATTATTCGCTTTATTACTCTTGATATTCCTAACATTCCTCTATATAATGTACAGATTAGATACAGTGGACTTTTTCACAACGATTTTGTATCGATAGATTTATAAATACTGTTCTTTAATACTTCTCGAAGAGGTGAAATCCTCTAAGTAAATTCTTAGAGCTTTACAAAATGAAAACTAAACTTAGATTAAATAACGTCCATAAAATATACAGGTTAAACAATATAGAAATTCCAGCATTGCAAGGAATTAATCTAGAAGTAAAAGAAAAAGATTTCATAGCAATTATGGGACCATCAGGATCAGGAAAATCCACAGCATTAAATTCAATAGGAGCCCTAGATATCCCAACGAAAGGAACCATTGAATTAGAAACTCAAGATATATCACAACTAACAGAATCGGAATTAGCTCAAATTAGAGGTAAAAAAATAGGTTTTATTTTCCAACAATTCAATTTAATTCAAACATTGTCAGCATTAGAAAATGTAATGCTTCCAATGGTTTTCCAAAATATTCCAGAAAACCAAAGAATTGAGAAAGCAACCAAGCTATTAGAATTAGTTAAACTTTCACACAGAGCAAAAAACAGGCCAAACCAATGCTCAGGTGGAGAACAGCAAAGAATAGCAATTGCAAGAGCACTAGCAAATGATCCAGATATTATCTTAGCAGATGAACCTACTGGGAACCTAGATTCAAAAACAGGGCACCAAATATTGCAACTTTTAAAAGATCTTAACAAACAAGGAAAAACCATTATCTTGATAACTCATGATAAAGAACTAACCAAATATGCTAAAAAAATCTATCATCTGAAAGATGGAAGATTTATAGGAGGATAAAAAATGAAAAAAATACTATTATTACTCATCTTACTTTTAATACCTTTAACATCAGCCAGTTTAGACAATCTAAACATAAATATGATAAATGCACCAACTTCGGTAACACCAGGAACAAGTTTTACCTTACAATTCAAAATAGAGAATACAGGTTTAGCAGATTTAAATGATGTAACATTTACTTTAGAAGAAGACGATCCATTCAAAATAGACAATGAAGAATTTCATTTCAATACAATACCAGCACAATCTTCAATTTTACTAAATTTCAATATAGAAGTTGATTCAGATGCAAATTCTGGTTTTGAAAAATTAGAATTAACTTATGAAACACCAACAGAAGAATCATCAAAGATATTTACTATTAATATCCAAGCTATTGAAACAACTTTAATAGTTACATCTGTTATCTCAGAGCCAGAAAAAATAGAACCTGGTTCAGAAGCACAAGTAAAAATAAGAGTCAAAAACAAAGCATCCATCTCCCTAAAAGACATCACAATTAAATTAGATCTAACCTCAGAAAATCTACCATTTGCACCTTTAACATCAGTAACAGAACAAACAATCAGTTCATTGAATAAAAATCAAGAAACAGAATTACTCTTTAATATAATCTCATTAGCAGATGCAGAAGCAAAAATTTACAAAATACCCTTACAAATCAATTATTTTGATGAACAAAGCAATAAATATACAAAATCAGATGTTATTTCATTAATCATCAATGCAGAACCAATTTTGGATTATACAATAGAAGAATCTAAATTAATAGAAAATCAAAAATCAACAGTAACAATAAAAGTAGTAAACAGAGGGTTAACAGATGCAAAATTTTTAAATATTAAATTACAACAAGGAGCATATCAAATATTATCATCAAACACAGTATACATTGGCAATATCGATTCAGATGATTATGAAACAATTGATTTTACATTAATACCTAATAAAAATATACAACTACCGTTTACAATCACTTATAAAGATGCAAACAATAATGATTACACAAAAAATATCTTCTTAACACCAAGAGTACATACACTAACAGAAGCCAAACAGATAGGATTGATAAAAACATCTAGAATATTATTTATAACGCCAGTTATACTATTAATATTAATTTACATTGTCTACAGAAGATTAAGGAGAAAATGATTTTAGATTATTTTAAATTAGCCAGTAAAAATCTTAGAAGTAGAAAATTAAGATCTTGGCTAACGATGCTTGGAATTTTTATAGGAATAGCAGCAGTTGTTTCTTTAATATCTTTAGGTCAAGGATTACAAAATGCAATAACAGAACAATTTCAAAAGATAGGTTCAGATAAGATAATCTTAGAGTCAAAAGGTGTCATAGGTCCACCAGGATCAGGAACAGCATCTAATAAACTAACAGAAAAAGATATAGAGGTTGTAAAAAATGTAAAAGGTGTTGATTCAGTTGCATCTATGATCTTTAAAACAGCAAAAATAGAATTTAAAGATGAAATAAAATTTAATTTTATTATTGGTATGCCCTCACATGATTCAGAGCAGGTAAGATTGTTAGAAGAAAATCAAAATATAGAAATAGCATCTGGTAGAGACCTTAAGAACTCAGATAAATATAAAGCAATCGTTGGTATTAATTATCCACTTAAAAAGGTATTTTCAAAAGAAGTAGGTCTAAGAGATAAAATAATTATTGAAAATCAAGAATTTGAAGTTATAGGAACTTTAAAAAGAATTGGTAATCCATTTGATGATTCAGCTGTTATCATACCTTCAGAAACCTTAAAACAGATTAATAATATAAAAGATGATGAAGTCAGCATGGCTATAATACAAGTTTCTGATCCTGATAAACTAAATGAAATTTCAGAAGATATTAAAAAAGATTTAAGGAAATCCAGAAATTTAAAAGAAAATCAAGAAGATTTTCAATTATCAACACCAGAGCAAATATTAGAAGCAGTTTCAACAGTATTTTTCATAGTTACAACAGTTTTAATAGGAATAGCCGCTATTTCATTATTAGTTGGTGGGATTGGCATTATGAACACTATGTACACAGCAGTTTTAGAAAGAACAAAAGAAATTGGAATTATGAAAGCTATTGGTGCTAAAAATTCAGATATTCTATTATTGTTCTTAATAGAATCTGGTATTCTAGGTTTAATAGGTGGTGTTATTGGGGTTATACTTGGTATGACTTTAAGTAAATCAGTGGAATTGATAGCAGCACAGTATATTGGTTCACCATTGATAAAAGCATCATTCTCATTAACACTAATTTTAGGAGCTTTAGCATTTTCAGTTATAGTTGGTTCTATTTCAGGAGTATTTCCAGCAATACAAGCATCAAAATTAAAACCAGTTGATGCTTTACGTTATGAATAACCTTTTATATTTATTTAATTTAATCTAATTTATGGAAGAACTCAAAGAATTTGAAGAAAAACCATCTTTATTCAAAAAAATATTAATAATCACACTATCAATTTTCTTATTAATCTTATTACTTTTCTATTTCCTAACATCACCTCAAACAAAATCTATAATATATGGATTTATAGAAAGTTCTAAACTGATTGGAAATAAAATAGAAATAGATAAAAACACAAAGTTAATTTTTAATGATGAATCTTTAACAACCCTAAATAATCTTTACAATCAAAATTTAGAAAAAGAATTCAAGGTATGTCTAAAAGGCATCAAAATCAATAATACATACTACATACAACAAACAATACAACCAAAAACCTTTTTACAAGAATTTGACAAAGTAATAGCAGAACCTTGTTCAGAAGATACCCTAGTATCCTTACATACACATCCATTAAAACATTGTTTACCATCACAAATCGATATTAAAAATTTTCAAGAATTTAAAAGAAAACAACCAAATGCTTTATTAGCTATCATGTGTGAAAAAAATAGATTTAATATTTATAGGTAATCAAAATGAAAAAACTCCTAATTTTAATTTTATTTTTCATTTCAGGTTGCATAACCTCTAATGTTATCCTAGAAACAGAAGGTCCTTTTACAGTTACAAGAGTTATAGATGGTGATACCTTAATAGCAAACAATCAAACAATACGCCTATCAGGTATTAACGCACCAGAAACCTCAGAATGCTATTATCAAGAAGCAAAAGATATTTTAACAGCTCTAACTTTGAATAAACAAATTCATCTAGAAAAAGATATTTCAAATAAAGATAAATACAAAAGATTATTAAGGTATATCTATTTAGATAATCTATCAATAAATTCTTATTTAACAGAAGCTGGCTATGTTAAAGTTTATGATAAATATGCTAACGACACAAAAAGATACAACGAATTAAAACAAAAAGAAGAAATTGCCAAATCTAGCAACTTAGGAATTTGGTCTTGTCCAGAACCAGAAAAATGCCTATTTGTTGCTTCTAAAAATTCAAATATTCTTCACGAACCAGATTCAAAATATGCCAAAAGAATAAAACCAGAAAATTTATTATGTTTTAAAACTTTAGAAGA
>CAYQQE010000032.1:0-6474 GCA_964419915.1 Candidatus Woesearchaeota archaeon | reverse complement strand
ATTTCAATTATCTTATCATTTCTAATTTTAACGTCACAATTTCTAAGAATCTCTCTTTCCTTATTCTGCGTTACAACGAAATCACAATTTTTTATTAACATATAATAAAGAATTAGAAAAACTTTAAAAACTTTATTCTATTTCAAAATAATCTTTTACCCATGTTCTTGATCTATCATCTTGAATAGCCACATAGTATTTTCCTTTTGTCCATCTTGTTGATGTAACAAATCTCAAGGGTCTTCTTACCACATTATTACTTTTCCTCACCCAATTACTACTAGGTTCAAAACAAGTTGTTCCATCACATAAACTACCAGTTCTATCAACTCTTAAATTATTACCAAGTCTATAAAATCTTATATCATTAGTAGCTCCACCCTTACCAGGATAAACATTAATATTTACTACCTCACCAGCTTTAAATTTTTCAGGAATAATTTCAATAGAACTCATTTTTGGTCTATTCCATTGAGTTAATACAATATCTCTTGCATATTTTCCACTAATCTTATCTCCGTTTAATAAACCAATAAAAACAATTAGAATTAACAACACTATAATTAAACCACCAAAAGTATTTCCTTTTTTACTCATATTTTTATTTATTCCTTAATTCTTTAAATATTTTTCCATTTCTTCAAAGCAATTTCCAATTCTTTATTTTTTTTACTATATTCCTTTAAAGAAATATTTTTCATCACAGCTTCAACAGACCCTCTAACAGCTCTAGCTCCAGATTCTGTTCCTAATGGATTTCCATGTACCCCACCACCAAATTGCATTATTATATTATTACCCAAAATATTAACCAGTTTAGGTACTAAACCAGGATGTAAACCCCCACTAGCAACAGCAAAGACAGGTTTTATATTATACCATTTTTGTTCTAAAATATGTCCTTGTTTATCTGCTCTTATTAATTTACCCTCAATTTCCTCTTCAATATCCTTTACCTCTTTTTTTCCACCTTCCATTTTTCCAACAACAGTTCCAATATGCAATTGATCAACCCCAATTAACCTTGCAATCTTAGCTATACTTAACATACTGATTCCATGTTTTTTATTTCTTGTTAAAGCAGCATGACCTGCTCTATGAGCATGAATTACTAAACCTAAATTTTTATTTCTTATTGTTTGTAAAGAACTCCAACCTAAACTTATAATATCAACCATTACATATCTTCCATTATTATCTTTAACAAATTTAGCTCTTTTTATCATCTCATTAGTTTCAGCAGTTATATTAGGCATATACACCTTTCTTTCACCAGTTTCTTTTTCTGCTTTATCTCTCATTTTCAAAGTTTCAATAACCCTATCTTTAAATCTATTAAAATTCAAATCAACTAAATTTTCATCATCCTTTACAATATCTAAACCTCCTTTCCAAACCTCATAAGCAACCTTAGCATGTTCTTTTGTTCTCAAACCTATCTTTGGTTTTATTATAGAACCAACTAACGGTCTTTTTTTAATTCTTAATAATTTTCTAATACCCTTTATTCCAAACTTTGGACCTTTAAAACTCTTGATTAATTTTTTAGGAAATCTAACATCTTCTAATCTTAAATTCCTTACATCTTTAATACCAAAAATATTTCCAGCTATTCCTGATAAAATACCAGGCATATTCCCCATTTCAAATAATTCAATAGGATAAGCAATCTTAATCATATTATTCTTCTTATTAATTTCAAAAACCCTTGCTCTTAATTTTTTTATTTCTTTATTCATGGTTATCAAATCTGTCCATGTTCCAATACTACTTTCTAGAGCAATAGTATTAGCAGCTCTTTCAAAAGAGATATTTTTAGAAGGTTCAACTCTGTACAAACAAACTAAATCCTCCTTTTTTGGTTTATACTTCAAGTCTATATAATCCATTATTTTTTAATTATTTTTCTCCTTAATTAATCTTTTCATCTACTTTATAAATTCAACATTCTCTAAATCTTTAAATTCTTTATCTCCAGTTAAAAATTTAACATTCATTTTCCTAGCTACAAAATAACCAACACAATCAGTCATTGAAAGATTTTTTTTCTTATTTTCCAATTTAAACAAAACAGCTTCTTTTATTATTCCTTTCCCATAACCAACAACAGAAATATAATATTTATCAATTATCTTATTAGCAAATTCAACATCAAAATCCTTAATCAAACCATAAAACAATTCAAAAATATTTAACTGTGTAAGAATAGCATTCTTTTTTATATATTCTTTATAATTTTCATTACCTCTTATTATCTCAACAATTGCATAGGTATCAAAAAAATATGTATCAATCATACAATTCTCTCCTACTGATATCTTTAATTTCTTGACCTGTTTTCCACTTCTTTAACAACCCAAAAGTTTTCTTAATTTCTTTATTCTTCCTGATAGCAATAAAATGCAACATTTCCCTTTCTTTAATATTCTCCATTTCCAATTTTCGTTTAGGTATAATAACACCAAACGAATTTCCTAACTTCCTTACTTCTGTATCAAATTCAAACATTTTTACCTCCTAAATTTTTAATTTTAAACTTTTCTGAAAAAGTTATGTTATAACAAATGTAAAACACATATATAAACTTTTCTATTCAATAAGATTTTAATTTTCCTTCCTAAATCTAATTCTATAACTCTTCATTGCTCCTTCAGCCAAATCATCAATCCTTCTAGTTTTACTAAACTTCTTTAAATTTTCAAACAAATTTTTTCTATCCATTAAAAAAGAAAACAAAACCTTACCTATTAAACTAGGTCTTTTCAAATAATCCTTATAATTTCCATAAAAAAATGAATTCTGTAAACCACTTTTAATCTTTATTAATTCATCTACACTTAAATTTATTTCCATAACAGGTCTTTCAGCTCTTCTTATATCCCAATTTTCACTAAATTTTTCATCTTTTATCCATTTATTCTTAATTGCCATATCATACAAATCACTTCCAGGGAAAGGAGTAATAAAAAACACATGTGTGAAATCAGGTTTTAATTTCAATAATTGTTTTCTTGTCATTTCTATATCCTCTTTAGTCTCTTCAGGATTTCCAATCATTATCGTTGCTAATGTTTTCATTCCAACCTTTTTAACAATTTCAAAAGCTCTTAATTGCATCTCAGTGGTTGTTCCTTTCCTTAATGCTTTCAAAACTTTATCAGAACCAGATTCAATTCCAAATTCTAATTGTACACAACCTGCCTCTTTCATCTTTCTTAAAACATCTTCATTTATCTTATCAACTCTGCTTTGGCATGCCCATATCAAATTTAACTCTTTCATTTCTTCACAGAACTCTAAAATCCAATCATCATCCAAAATAAATGTATCATCTAAAAACCATAACCCATCTATTTTATATTTCTCTTTCAAAAATTTAATCTCTTTAATTACATTCTCTACACTTCTTCTTCTTGTTTTTCTTCCAAATATATTACAAGAACCACAATAAATACAATTATAAGGACAACCTCTTGAAGTCATAACTCTATCTACTCTTTTTAAATAATAACCCCTTATACCTCCTGGTGGTCTTAAATACCATTCATAATCCAATAAATGTCTAGCAGGAAAAGGTAATTTATCTAAATTTTCTATTAATTCTCTTCGCTCATTTATTATTATTCTATTATCTTTTTTCCAAATTAAACCTTTAATTTTGTCTGCGTTTTCACCTTTCTCTAATTTTTCTATCAATTCTTTCATTACATATTCTCCCTCTCCTACAATACCAAAATCAGCATCAAATTCTTTAACAGTTTCAGGTAAGGCAGTAACATGAACCCCTCCGATTACCAAATATTTACATTTGTTTCTTACTAAAGAAGCAATTTTCTTTGCCCTCGAATATTCTGTAGTCAAAAAACTTATACCAATAACATCGCATTTCTCTATTTTATCTATAAAAGAATAATCTTCTGGCAAAGGATCAAATATCTTAACATCATGATTTTTTTCTAAAACAGCAGCTATATACATCAAACCAAATGGTGCTATCTGTGAATCATTTCCCCTTGCATTTATTAAAGTAACCCTCATAAAATCCTGTTATTCAAGAACCATATTTAAAGATTATTGTGATTTAATAAAACTTCCTTACTAATTTTCATACACATAAATATTAGTTAGATAGTATATAAAATTCTAAAAATGAAAAGGTAGCTTTTAAAGCCACCTTCACCTCTTTTCCCTAAGAAAAAATTTCAGGATAAGCCCTTCTAACTTTCATAATAAAATTCCCAGGATCATAAATACCTAATTCAGAAATTATTTCATCAACCAATTTGTTATCAATTTTCTCAAAGACAATATTCCTAATTTCAACATTTTTAGGAGCATTTTTCCAAATTTCATTTTTGTCTCTTTCTTCTATTTCCACTTTTTCACAGAACTTCCAAGAATCACCACAAACATAAACTTTCTTTTTTAATTTATTTGCAATATCCACTATCATTCCACTCCCAATCTTATTTACAATATAATTATTACAAATACCATCAGCTCCAATTAATATAACATCTGATTTTTCTAAAGCAACCTTTGCACCAGAATCAATATAATGTTCAACCTTTATTCCAACTTTACTTAATTCTCTAGCAGTTTTTCTTCCTTGATACAAAGGTCTTGTTTCTGTATTATAAACTCTAACATTCTTAGCTTTCTTTAAGATCTCCACAACAGTAGAACTATGACAATGTGTAAATACTTTTTTTCCTTTAAATTTTCTATAACCAACTTCTGCTATTCTCTTTCTTACATTCTTCAAATGGTCCATAGCAATTCCATAATTTCTTCCATAATCTTTCAAAACAAACCTAACACTATTCCTTAACAAAGGTTCTGTCTCTCTTAATTCTAATAATTTTCTAACACTTTTCTTATCTCTTTTCAAAGAAATAGCTTTCAAACCAGCAATCGCAATATTTTCCGCACCCTGTATCTTTAAAGTTTTTATATCTCTACAAATTTTTTCAAAATTCATAATCACTTAAAATAATTTAAAATATATAAATCTTTTTAAACTCAAACTCTTCTTTTTTCAAAAATGCAACAAATAAAAGATAAATGGTTTTATTTTCCAGTAATAATCCTATCGATTTATCTAATCATAAGATTAATCAATCAATACCAATCTGTTAATCAATTTCCATTAGACTGGACAAATGACCTAACTTCTTATATTGCTTTACTCTTCTTCTTGACAAAAGTTGGTTATCATGGTTTTGTTCCTTATTGGTATAATGGATTTACCTTGTTTAATTTCACACCACCAGCATGGTATTATTTTACCTTACCATTAACATATCTAACAAATGTCCCTCTAGCTACATACCTATCAAGAATCTTAATTTATATTCTAGGTTTCGTAACAATTTGGATTTTAGGTTCTAAAACACAAATTTCAAAAATAAAAAGAATTGCTTTTTTTCTTTTCTTTTTCGCAAATGCAATTGCCATAGGAAACTTCATAAGGCTTGGAAGAATTCCAGAATTATTTGCTTTGTTAATCTTAATCATATTATCTTCTTTATTTCTCTATTATAAGGACAAACCATTAAATAAATATTTCTTGCTTTTCATACCTCTTTATTCTATTTTATTATTATCACATCAATCAATAGCTCTAATATTTCATATACCTTTACTTTCATTTTTCTTAATAAAATCAAAAAAAGAAAAATTAATTTTAATTTTATCAGTTATCTTAGGATTATTACTGGCTTCATTTTGGTTAGCTCCATACATTTTATCATTCTCTTCTGGTTCTTGGGGCGCATCAGAAGTCAGAACTATTGATTTAATAACTTTTGATAAAATGCACTTACCTCAAAATATAGCTTCTACTTTAATACCTTTGTTCTTTATCATAATTTTTTATTTTCATTACCAACAATCAAAATCCAAAAAAGAATTAATCTTCTATTTACCATTAATAATAACTTCAATTTTAATAATTACAAGATTAATAATCTTCATACCATTATTTAAATATGCATTTCCAGATTCTTATCTGCATATATTAATCTTCTTCTCATTATTCTTATTTATGAAAACAAAATTCACACCAAAAATAAAAACATTAGCAATTATCTCTCTATTCTTAATTTCTATACTCTCAATTTCAGTCAATCATTTTCATACCCCTTATTTCACACCACATTCTGAATTAGACGAAGAAACATTATCAATTTTACCATTAGTTCAGGGAAAATATATCTTAGCAGGACCACCACCTTCACAATTACACAAATGGTCTTACCATGCTTTTACTCCTATTTATTATAATTTATCAACACCATCAGGTTGGTCAATGCAGGTTACATCTCAAGAATACATTAATTATTTAGAAGAAACAGAACTCTATTTAGAAACTTCAATAAAACCAGAACAATGCCAAGATTTCATAAACAGATTAAAATATCTAAACACAACTTCTGTAATCACATACAATCAACATTGTAATGATCTAAAACA
>CAYQQE010000031.1:0-6495 GCA_964419915.1 Candidatus Woesearchaeota archaeon | reverse complement strand
CTAGCACAAGCAGGAAACAAACCATTCTTCAATCTATTTCTAAAATTTCTATACTTATTATTATTCCATATCTCCCTAAAATCATCTTCAAAAATATTTCCCATCTTATAATTTATAGATTCGCAAGGAAAAACATCTCCATTTGGAAACACAAATAATGCTCTCCAAACAAATTTACATTTTCTCCTATTTCTCCATTCCCCATACCATTCCCTTAATTCTTCATCATTCAAATCAGGAGTAAACACAATATCTTTATTCTTTTTCAATTTTTTGATCTCATTAACATAAACATCAGTCATTTTGTCAGGATCATAACTCCAAGCTACTTCTGCTATATCTTCTCCTGGAAAAGCAATTTTACAAAAATGTTTATGTCTTTTAATATCTTCTTTCGTAAAAAAAGTAGGATGACCAAATCTTATCAAATCAACCTTGAATGTCCTTCCTAATTCAACTATCTCCTGTAAATTTCTAACATTATCTTCTGTTATTGTTGTGTGTATAATAACTTTAGTTTTATCTCTTAACTTACAAAACAATTCTAAATTCTCAATTAATTTTTCATAAGCTCCATTTACATTAACAATTTTATCGTGAACCTTTCCAAGACCTTGTAAACTAAAAACAACATAATCTAACTTTTCTTTAACTATTTCTTTTATTCTTTCCTCATTCAATAACAAACCATTTGTAAATATCCCACATCTTAATTTATGCTTTTTAATTATCTTTACAATATCAATAAAATCCTTCCTCAATAAAGGCTCACCACCAAACAAAACAAAACTTGGTTTTCTATATTTTACTACCTTAACAAAATCTTCAATCTGTTTTAAATTCAGTTCCTTATTATCTTTATTCAAAATATCCTGTAAATTACACATCTTACATTTCGCATTACATCTTAAAGTTAAAAACAAAGCAATATTCAAAGGCAAAAAACTTCTTCCTTTCCTGAAATGATAATCATAAGGAAATAAAATCGCTTCTTTTAATAAATCTAAATAACCATAAGCCCTAAAGATTCTAATATTTATCAAATGTTTTTTTAAATCCAACATTTTACATTCTAACTATGGTTTTAAAAGCCCCCCAATATCTTTTCACATCTCCAAAATTCTTAATACTACCAATCTGTCTTGTTAAATACCTAGGATTCAAATAAACCTCTTTATACGCTTTTCTTATCCAATTCTTTAATTCTTCCTCATTCATACCATCAGGAACATAATGCAACCTGGTTTTTTTAGTATCTATCAAAGAACTAAATTGTGAATAATCCTCGTGCAACAATCTCCCTTCTTTCTTTACCATATCATATAATTCATTACCAGGATAAATCATTAAAGCATAAAATGCAACAACATCAACTCCTAACTCCTTAACAAAATCAATAGTATTTCTGATACTTTCATTAGTTTCTCCAGGCATTCCTAGAATTATAAAAGCTCTTAATCTTATTCCAGCTTCTTTTGTCCATTTAGCAGCATTTCTGCTTTGCTCTAATGTTATTCCTTTTTTCATAATATTCAACATTCTTTGATCACCAGACTCCAAACCATAATCAATCTGCCAACAACCAGCTTTTTTCATTTTCATTAATAATTCCTTATTAACTCTATCAACTCTTGTAGAACAACTCCATGTAATTTTAATTCCCTTTTCAATTATTAAATCACATATTTTACTTACTCTTTCCATATCCATGGTAAAAGTATCATCATAAAACTTTATCTCTTTAACACCATATTTTTCTACTAAAAATTCTATTTCTTTAATTACCCTTTCTGGACTCTGAGATCTAAATCTATTTCCAAAAACACTTCTATCACAATAAACACATCTGTAAGGACATCCTCTTGATGTTATCATATGTGCAAAAGGTAGTTGTTTATATCCACCTGGCATCGGAGTATATTTTTTTAAATCAGGATACAAATGTAAAGCAGGGAAAGGTAACTCATCTAAATTTTTTATTAGTTCTCTTCTTTTATTTATCTTAATTTCTCCATTTTCTCTATAAACCAAACCATTTATTTTTGAAAAATCTTTATCATATTTCAAAGCATTACACAATTCCAGTATTGTTTCCTCTCCCTCTCCAATAACACCAAAATCAAAACATTCTTCTTGCATTACTTTTTCAGGTACAGAAGTGAAATGTGGTCCTCCGATAACAATTTTATAATTTTTTAATTTCTTTCCAGTTTCTAAAGCAGCATCATAACTTAAAATAGTAGCAGTTATCCCAATTAAATCTGGTTTTTCTCTGTCAATCCTTTCTTTTAATTCTTCCAAACTTAAATTTTCAGGAACACAATCTATTATCTTAACATCAAATTTATTTTTCTCCAAAACACTAGCTAACACACCAATACCCAAAGGTAAAATCATATTAGCTACTCCTTTCAAACTTCCTGCTTGTTTTTCAGCACTCATCCCTGGATTTATTAAAACAATTTTCATTTCAAACACTCCCAGTTAACAAAGAATACCTAGCCAAAGCATAAATATCTTCAATCCTTAAATTTCTCAAAATCTTCCACATCTTTCTAGGTTTAAAATAACATTTTCTATATGCTTTCTTAATGTAATCATTTAATTCCTCTGTACTTAACTTGCTAATATTATATTTTTCATCAGAAAAGAACAATCCTGAATCTTCTTCCATATCACCTTCTAAACCAACCATCTCATACAATTCAGTATTTGGAAAAGCCAACACTCTTGCAAATTGATTCATATCAGCATCTAATTCAACAGCAAAATTGATAGTTTTCTCAATCTCTTCTTTACCTTCCCAAGGAAAACCAATCATATAATTAGAATAAGTAAAAAATCCAAAATCCTTACTCATCTTCATACTCCTCTTTACAGTTTCTAAAGTAAAATTCTTTTTTATCTTCCTCAACCCTTCATCATAACCAAGTTCAGGAGAAATATTCATTAACCACATTCCAGCTTTCTTCATTTTCATTAATAACTCTTCATCAATTTTATCAACTCTTATTCCATTATACAACTGAAACAAAATATCTATTTCTTTCTCTTTCACTAAATCAAATATTTTCTTGGCTCTATTCAAATCTAAACTGATATTATCATCCTGTATACAAATTTCTTTAATACCAAACTCATTAATTTGCCATTCTATTTCTTTAACAACATTTTCTGCACTTCTAGCTCTCCATGTGTAACCATTAGGATGAAAACAAAAGATACATTGATAAGGACATCCTCTTGAAGTTACAATAGTAGAAGCAGGTTTTTTCTTCTTAATAGGAACATTATATTTTTTCAAATTTATCTTATCCAAAGCAGGAAACGGCAATTTATCTAAATCCTTATTCCACTCCCTATCCTTCCTATAAAAAATCTTTCCATCTTTCTTCAAATACAAACCATCAACAACATCCCTATTCTTAATATATTCATACAAAGTTATCTCACCTTCACCCTTTACAACACCATCTATAAATTGTTGTTTTAAAAAAAACTTAGGATTAGAAGTTGCCTGTGCACCACCAATTATTATTTCTTTATCAAATTCCTTTTTTATTCTTCTTGCAGTTCTTATTGTATTTGTAATATTTCCACAATTAACACTCATAGCAATTAAATCATATTCATTAATATCCTTGTCTAATTTATCAACATTACAATCAACAACATCATTCTCTATACCTTTGCTTGTTAAATAAGAAGACATATACAAAACCCCTAAAGGGGGCATTGTATTTACATAATTCTCCTTTTTTACAGGACTTTCCACAATAAATAAAGTTTTCATTTTCTAACAATTAAAAAAACCTCTTTTTAAATTTTTAGTTTCTTCCACCAAATAATATTTTTCTTATACCAGTCAACTGTTTCTTTCAAACCATCCTCAAATTTAACTTCGGGTTTCCATCCTAAACCTCTTATCTTAGAACTATCCAACAAATACCTTTTATCATGTTGCAATCTATCAGGAACATATTCTTTAACTTCTTCACCTTCATCTAAAAATTTTAATATCAAATTAGTTACCTCTTCAATACTTCTTTCATCACCAGTCCCAATATTATATGTTTCACCTATTTTACCTTTCTGCAATATTAAATCAATTGCCTTACAATGATCTAAAACATGAATCCATTCTCTTCTATTTTGGCTACTTCTAAATACAGGTACTTTCTTTCCTTCTAAAATATTTGTAACAAATAAAGGAATTAATTTCTCAGGATATTGATAAGGACCATAATTATTACCACAATTTGAAATTGTTATAGGCAACTTAAAGGTATGAAAATAAGCTCTTACTATATGATCTGAACTAGCTTTTGAGGCATTATAAGGTGTCTTGGGATTATATCTACTTTCCTCTGTAAACTTTTCCTTACTATCTAATTCTAAATCTCCATATACCTCACAAGTTGAAATATGATGGAACCTCACATTATCTTCCTTACAAGCATGCAATAAAATTTGTGTTCCCAAAACATTTGTCCTAACAAATATCCCAGGATCTTTTTCAGCTCTATCATTATGACTTTCAGCAGCAAAATTCACAACAGCATCAGGCATTTCTTCTTTAACTAAATAATCAACTAATTTCCTATCACAAATATCTCCTTTTACAAATTTATACTTTCCATTCTCTATATCTTTCAAATTCTCCAAATTACCAGCATAAGTCATTGCATCTAAATTAACAATCTCACAATCATGAACACTAAACATATATCTAATAAAATTACTTCCAATAAATCCCAAACCCCCAGTAACTAATAATTTCATATCCTCACCTCAGAATGTTCTCCTAAAATAAATCTATGTCCTTTAGGTAAATCATTTCCAGAAGAATCTATCACAGTATCTTTCCCAATTAAACTATCAACAATTTTTTCACTAAAATTAATATTCACATCACCAACAATTATAGAACTTTCAATTTCCCCACCTTTTATTTTTGAATTATCACCTATTGATGTATATGGCCCTATGTATCCTTCAATAACACAATTCTTACCTATTATTACAGGACCTTTTATTTTACTTCCATTTTTTATTACACTTCCCTCTCCAACCTCAACCTCACCAATTATTTTAACACCCTCTTCTACTCTACCTTTTATTTTCCCTTTCAAATCCATCAAAACCAAATGATTAGCTCTTATTATGTCTTCAGCATTACCAGTATCATCCCACCAACCATCTACTATTGTTGCTTTAACTTTTTTATTTCCATCTAAAACAAATTCTTTTATAGCATCTGTTAATTGCAATTCACCTTTAGCTCCAGGTTTAACTCTTTTTATAGCATCAAAAATATTATTTCTAAACAAATAAATTCCAGTAATCACATAATCTGTCTTAGGATTTTTGGGTTTTTCCTCAACATAAACAACCTCATTATTTTCGTTAAACAAAGCAACACCAAACTTTTCAGGAGTTTTATGCTTAGATAATAACAAAGAAATATCAGCATTACTCTTTTTAAAATCTTCAACAAAGTTTTTAATACCACTCTTCAAGATATTATCTCCTAAATAAACGATAAAGTCATCACCATTCATAAATTTTTCAGTAATACCAACAGCATGTGCCAAACCTCTTGGCGCATCCTGTCTTATATATGTGATATTAACACCAAATTGTCTTCCATCACCACAAGCATCTTTAATAAATTGTATTCTTTCATCAGTATAACCAACTATTATTCCTATTTCTTTTATTCCAGCATCTCTTAATGCTTCTATACCATAAAACAAAACAGGTTTATTAGCTACCGGAACTAACTGCTTTGGCCCAGTATGACTCAAAGGCCTTAATCTTGTACCCAATCCGCCAGCTAAAATTAAACCCTTCATATTGCATCACACACCTCTAAAATTTCTTCTTTATTCAAAAAAGGATGAACAGGTAAACTTAAAATTTCCTTACTAAATTGTTCAGTTTTCTCTAATTTAACCCCCCTTTCAAAAACCTCTTGTAAATGTATAGGAATAGGATAATGTATCAACGTTTTTATATCTTTGCTTTCTAATCTCTCTTTTAATTTATCTCTCTCTTTACTTCTAATAACATATTGGTGATAAACATGTTTTCCATTTTCTTTTGGTTTTTCAACATCCCTCAAATTTTCATTATAAATTTTTGCATTTTCTCTTCTTTTATCATTCCATTTATCTAAATATTTTAATTTAACTCTTAAAATTCCAGCTTGTAATTCATCTAATCTAGAATTGTAGCCTTTCATTACAAATTTATTTTTTTCCTTACTTCCATATTCCCTTAACATCCTGACTTTTTCTGAAATTTCCTCATCATTTGTAATTACAAAACCACCATCACCATAACAACCTAAATTTTTTGTAGGATAAAAACTAAAACATCCTACATCTCCTATACTTCCAACTTTTTTATTCCTATATTCAGCACCATGAGCCTGACAACAATCTTCTACAACCTTCAATTTATTTTCCTTTGCAATTTCCATTATCTCATCCA
>CAYQQE010000030.1:0-6580 GCA_964419915.1 Candidatus Woesearchaeota archaeon | reverse complement strand
CAAACAACAACAATAATTTTTTCATAAAATGCTCATAAAATCAAATATTTATAAAGGTTTATGTTTAAAAATCTAATACAAGATAAAAGAATTCGAACAGATTGCATTTAATTGTTGTTATCTGTTCCGAGGGCATCGAAAGATATTTAAATTAGTGTATTATGCTTATAAATATAGAAAATCTAAAAGAATATATCGGAAAGGAAATAGGGGCAGTTTATCAGTGGAATGGTATTGGGCGTAGTGAAATGTTTGAAGGACATGAAGTACGTAGTGGTATTTTAAGAGACGTTAGTGATGAAGGTATATATCTCGAATTTACTGGAATAAAACCAATTGTTGACCAGTTTGGGGAGATTCGCGGACACAGAATACCATTCAAAAAAAGTGATATTGGAGAACTATGTAAAGTTTTTGGTGAAAATGGAAAGATTCTTTACGATAATAATATTCAAAATTAGATTTACTTTATTCCCCAAGTTCTACAACAACATAAATTATTTTAATTTAGTTTGAAACGTTATAACTATAAGATAACGAAAGATTTAAAAATGGATTTAACTTTAACATCTTTCCAAGGTTTTCAATAAAATGGTAACTACAAGTAAACCAGGAACAATATTTAAGGAAATTTTCCGGAACTTATTCTATCAAAAACTATTATATTATTTTGAAACCACAACAACTAAAACAAATTTAGAAGGAGTAATCTCTTTACTTGTTTCATTACCTCCATCTGAAGAAATTCAACAAGCCTTAACAGAAATAAGAGACAATTACCCAAAAACTGTTTTCGAATGTGAAGCTTCTCATTTATCAAGAACAATAAGATTCAGAAAGGTTGGTCCATTATACTTACCATATTTTCCAGAAGAACCAACAAAAGTTTATATGGATATAAAATATCCAAATACAGAAGTAATAGAAGAAGGTTTAATAAAAAAATATTCGGATTATTCAGAAGATTTCTTAAATGCTTATTATGGTATAAATAAAATATTATCAAAAGTTATTTATGAAGATCCAGATTTTTATAAACATAGAAGAATTTACGGAACAAAACAACCATTATCATATAACTGTCCTTGTTTAGAAACTATCTTATCCTAATACTCTCTAAATTCTTAGGAGCATTAGTCTCTATCCTGCATAATTTATGAATACTACTAGCCAAATCCAAACACCTAGAACTTTCACCATGATTCACTATAACTTTCTTAGGTTTAGGTTCAACTTTCTGCACAAACCTCAACAACTCATTCCTGCCAGCATGACCAGTAAAACCATCTAATGTTTCTATTTCCAATTCAACATTCACACTTTCATTATCAACCCTAACCTCTTTATCTCCTCTCTGTATTTTATTACCCAAACTTCCAACACCTTGGTAACTAACAAATATCAAACTATTTTTCTTATTATCAGCAAAATGTTTCAAATATTCCACAGAAGCACCACCAACCAACATTCCAGATGTTGCCAAAACAATACACGGACCTCCTTCAACAATCTCCATTCTTTCTTTATGACTTCCAACTCTTTTAAAAATATCACTTAAAAATGGATTTTGATCATTATGAAATATATTCTTTCTAATTCTAGTATTCAAAAAATCAGGATATGTAGTATGAATAGCAGTAACATCCCACACCATCCCATCAACATAAACAGGAACCTTTTTCAACTTTCCATTCCTTATCAAATCTTCTATTATTACCATTATTTCCTGAGACCTACCAACCCCTAATACCGGAATCAAAACCTTACCTTTCCTTTCAATAGTCATTTTAATTATTTCTATTAATTTATCTTCACATTCCTTTCTACTAGGCAATACATTTTCCTTACCACCATAAGTACTTTCTATTATCATTGTCTCTAATCTGGGAAATTTCATTGCAGCAGGTTCTAATAACCTCGTTTTTAATTCCTTCATATCACCAGTATACAATAAATTATGCAAACCATTACCAATATGCAAATGAACCATTGCACTTCCTAATGTATGTCCAGCATTATACAAGGTAATTCTAACATCTGGTGTTACATCAGTAACCTCCTCATAATCCAAACAAATAGTATGTTTAACCATTTCCTTAACGTCAGTAGAGCTAAACAAAGCTTTTTTAGCCTCTTTTTGTGCAACACTAATAAAATCTAAATGCAGCAAACTCATAACATCTCTTGTTGGTAATGTACAATAAACAGGCCCTCTATAACCCATCTTATACAAATAAGGTAAGCAACCAGAATGATCCAAATGTGCATGAGTAATAATAACAGCATCTAAATCCTGTAAATTAAATTCAGGAGCATCTAATATAGGATAGGCATCATCATCAGAAGCAACATTAACACCACAATCCAATAGTATTTTAGATTCTGGTGTTTGTAATAATATACAACTTCTCCCAACCTCTCTAGCACCGCCTAAAAATGTTACTCTTATCCATTCATATTGTTTTTCCTTAACCCATCCTTTATATATCCTCTCACCTACTTTATTTAAAAATTTCTTCCTGTAATCATTATTCTCATACAAAACCTGTCTTATGTTTTCTATAATCTTACTTCTGATAGCAGGCGTCCTTCTAATAACAGGAACCCAGAAGGTTTGTTTTTTAATCTCTTTTAATAATTCACCATATTTTCCTATAGCCAAACCAGGTTTCTCAGCTTCTATAACAACAACAGATCTCTGATAATCAAAAATTATATTCCCAATCTTAGCATTTTCACCAATTATCTTTCTAACCACATTCTCTGCTTTTTCTATATCCATTGTTATACTAGGATCAGGTCTTAATTCAATCCTTTTCTTGATCTTATCAACTATCTCTTTAATAATTCCATTATTATCTAAGAAAAACTCCTTATCTTTAGTGTACAGAACAATATTAGCACCTTCAAATTCTATATCACTAATTTTACTTTTATCCGGAATATCTTTTAGTATTTCTTCCAATATTTTTATCATTCTTCTAGAAAACTACATTGTAATTTTTGTATCGATTTTTTTTGTGAATTTTTTATGAACACCATCCTTATCTATAACAACTAGATCTATACCATCTCCTGTTGCTAAATCTCTCTGAACAGCAGCATTTATTGCCTTAACTGCTATCTCAATACCCTCTTTAACTGCTAAATCTTCCTTATATAAAGTTTCTAAGACACCTAATGCCATCATACTTCCTGAACCAACACTTCTATAATCTCCTGCTTTTGTTACAGAACCATCAACTCCTAATTCATATAAATGAAAACCACTCTCATCTTTCCCACCCAAAATAAAACTAACAATACCTGGAATCATACTCATTCTTCTTATATTACCATACAACATCATTGCCAATAAATTAGCTGACTCCTTAACACTAACTTCCCTACCAGTTCTTATTCTCTTTAATGTTAATTCTGCTTTTATTAATTTAGTTAACAATTGAGCATCAGAAACCAAACCAGCCATTGTTACAGCCATATATTTAGAAATCTTGCTTATTTTCTCCATATCTTTGCTTGCAACCAAATAGCCCGCACTAGCTCTTTTATCTGCAACTAACACAATACCGTCTTTACATAAAATACCAATAGTTGTTGTTCCTTTTTGTGTTTCTATTTTATCCATTATCTAACACCTGACTAGAATCAGTTTAATATTACTAAATATTATTCATATATAAATGTTACGGTTTTTTTCAATAAACCTCAACACCCTCAAACTTCATTTTCTTAATTTTCCTCAATAAATCTCTAACATTTCTGTATTCTCTTTCTTTTTCAATATACAAACAATTATTCTCTACATATACTCTCATCCCTTCCCATTTCTTAACGAATTCATCACAATGCTTAACCTCCCATACAGGTGGTCCAAAATGTTTCTTATACAAAGGTAAAATCTCTTTATTAACCAAAAACCAGAAATAACCTTTTTTCTCTTTATCCCAATTCCATCCACTCCTAAAAACATGAAAATCATTAATCTCTAATTTATTCCTGATATAATTAAGAACTTTCAATATTTTTCCACCAATAACATCTTCTTTGCCTTCCTCATTCCTAAACTTCAAAAAATATAAATCAGTTCCTGTATCTTTACCTAACTTCTTCAAACCCCTGATATTAATCTTACCAATTTTAAATTGTTTTTCATTAAAATGCTTAGCATAATAAATAAAATCATTAAAATTCTTCACATCTAAAGCAGCAGCTGCATTTCTCTCTTTTTGAACAGGATCTATAACAATCAAAGGTATGAATTTATCACTAAACTTTTCAAAATCGTCCTTATAATAATCCATAACATCAACAACCTCTTTCATCTTCCAATTTCCAGCATCTTTAATTAATTTCAAAAAACTTTTATATTCATAAATCAAGATTTCACAAACATAACCAGAGAATCCCTTAATATAACTTTCAGCACCATACAGTTCTAATGCCTTCAGATATGCTTTCAATATTCTTACCTCATCTTTCATCTTAGCAGTTAAATTTTCTTTTACCCATCCAACATGCAACAAACTAACATCTGTAATATTTTCAGCTTCTTCACTTTTCTTAATCTCTAAAATAGGAATTATCTCAAAAGTAAAACCACTCTTCTTAACCTGAAAATAATCTCTAGAACCATGTATCCTTACAAAATCAGAAAAAATAAAAGCTAAATGCTTCTCCAAAATATCATCTATCTTTTTCTCTTTATATTTTAAATAATTAAATTTAACATAAACATCAATATCATGGTCTCCCTTCAACCAAGTACCTTTAGCAAAACTACCCCCAACAACAGCCAAAGCATCTATCTCCTTCAATTGTACATTCAATTTCTTAATAAACAAATCAGAAATCTTCTTTATTTCATCTTCTTCTTTTTTACTTGGTTTAATCTCTTTTAGAATATTCATATTTTTATTCAATATCTGTAAATATAAAAAGTTTTCTACCAAAAACTTAATAAATCACTTTCAATTCTAAACATCAAAGAGGTATCATATGATAATTCCAGATTACCTAATAGGTATTACATGGTTCTCAATATTACTTATAATAGGTTTATTTGCATCTATTATCTCATTAAAAATAAAATTACCGGATATTTTATTACTGTTAATCATAGGTCTAATAACAGGTTATTATCTTCCTTTCCCATATTATGGTTTCTTTTCAGCATTAGCAATTTTCGCTTTAGTTATGATCTTATTTGATTCCACATCAAAATTCAAGATAAGAGCAATAAGACAGGAATCCCCAGACGCCTTAAAATTATCTTTAATCTTCTTAATTTTTTCATTAATTTTCCTTACAGCCTTTACTTACATATTTTTTACTGATTCCTTAATCAACCTAAAAATGCTATTGATTAGCGCAATTTTCGCAGCTCTAATGTCATCCACATCTCCAGATTCTGTCCTGGCAATCTTCCAAGGTAAAAAATCCAAAATATCAGAAATCCTAGAATTTGAGTCTATCCTCAACACACCATTAGCTGTTTTAATACCATTAATTATTATAGGAGTTTTAAATGGATCAAAATTCCAAACAGGTTTAATAGCCACACAACTAGCACATGGTATTATGACAGGAGCAGGAGTTGGCCTGGTTTTAGGTATAATAATCTTTGAATTAATGCGCAGAAAATTCATAGAAAACATTTCACCATTAGCTATTGTTGCTACAGCATTATTCTCCTTTGTTTTAGCAGAAAATATTGGCGGAAATGGTGTTTTAGCTGTTACTATATTGGGTTTATTATTTGGTGCATATCAAATAAAAAGAAAAGTAGACATCCAAAACTTTGTTGATATTTTCACAGTTTTCCTTAAAATTGTAATTTTCATTTTACTGGGTTTAATAATAAAATTCCCGACAGATAAGATATTCTTAATAAAATCAATTATATTATTTTTAATCTTTATTTACATCAGATACCTAGCGGTTTCAGCATCTTTTTACAAATCAACGTTCACTAAAAAAGAAAAATGGTTCATGGCTTTAACAGGTTCAAAAGGTTTAGCTGCAGCTGTTGTTGCTTTCACTTTAATTAGTTATGATATTGAAGGTTTAAAACAAATAATAGATTTAACTGTCTTATTTATCTTGTATTCTATAATAGTTGCATCTATAACTTCTAAATTCTCTGGATATTTTTTGAGTAAAAAAGAAATAAAAATAAAAAATTAACTTCAACATCTTTCTTAATTATAATCTTGTAGAAACTTATATAAACCATAAAATTTTTTAACCGTTCATGCATAAAAAAGGAGATATATTAATAATTCTATTAATCATTGCAGTTCTTGTTGCTGTTTCTTTATTCATAACCTCTCTAATACTTAAAAATGAAGAAGCTCCAACTCCAAGTTTTGAAAGAGATTCCAAGAAAGATAATATATCAGACCAGAAACCTCTGTCTAATGAAGGAAAAATTGATAAAAAATTAATTAAAAATATAACTAAAATCGATTTTTGTTCTCTCGGTTCAATACCCTCACAAGAAGAAGAAAAAGAAATAGTATATAATCAAGAAACACGATTAGGTATGGAAGATGAAGATCACAGAACAATCTATGGAGTT
>CAYQQE010000029.1:4913-6584 GCA_964419915.1 Candidatus Woesearchaeota archaeon | reverse complement strand
AGTAACCGCCCTGACCGGGAAATTCCAACTTCTAGGTTTTTTTTGCAAACTTTTTTCCTAAAAAAGTTTTTTGAACCCGGGTTACAGCCTTGACAGGGCTGTGTGATAGGCCAGGCTACACTATCAGGGCTTGATTCATCAAACCAAAATCTTCTTTATAAACATTTCTTTTTTCAAATTTCTAGAACTAATATTTTAATTATATTTTCTTTTCCAAAATTTTTTTTAATTTTATAACAATTGATTTAAATAAATCTTCATTTCTACTTAGATAAGATTTTTCTATCTGAAAACCCTCATATGTTATCCTATTTCTCAAAATCCTTAAATTATCCAAAACAGAGATTTCATGTTGAGAAAATTCTTTGTAATTCTCTTTAATATAATCAATCAAATCTCTATGGCTAAGAGTTTTATAGCCGTCAACTAAAAGAATTGCTGTGATTAACTCTTTAATTATTTCATAATAATCTGAAATTATTAAAGCTGCCATTTTTTCCTCATCTTGCAATCTTATTCTTCCTTCAATTAAAGAAATCATGCTTAGTATATTATTAGCCCTTTCTTTATTTGGAGTTATTTTCATTAGATCCATCTTAAAATACCTTTAAGTAACCTTTTAATATTATCCCATTTATAACATTGTTTTTTAGTTCTTTGCTTAATCTTGAAAAATTTTCCTCAAAAAGCAAATTTATTTCTCTATTAAGTTTTTTTTCATATTGCAAAAGATTTAATTTTTTTTCTGGTGCTTGTATAAATACATCAATATCACTACCTTCTACATCATCTCCATTTGAAGCAGAGCCAAATAGTATTATCACATCAGGATAACAAGAATCATGTATATAATCAATTAAACCAGTTTGGTTTATTCTAAGTATTATATTTGATTTCTTGTATAATTTGAATAATTCTTCATCTCTATTGGCTCTATATGTTGGATATATTCCCTTCTTCTCTTTTAGTATCAACCCTTCTTTTACCAAAGACTTTAAGTGATTAATCACAGAAGGTTGAGTTATTTTTGTTCTTCTAAAAATTTCTCTTATATGAAAATCTCTCAAGGGAAAATCAAAGAATTCCTGCAATATTTTATATCTAGTATATTTTTGTATCATATGCTATAATAATATAACAAGTGCTATATAAATATTTCTATTTTTAGGGCTCTATCCTAAAAGTCCAAAAATAAAAATTATTAAAATATCCGGCGAGAGGGACTTTCCAACTTTTCTTTTCCGAAGTTTTCTTTTTCTAAAAGAAAAGTTCTTTGAACCCCCGACCATTCGGTTTCAGCTGATCATTCTTCATTTATTGCTACGCAGCATAATCAGATGATTTCTACAGCCGAATGCTCTACCACTGAGCTACCGCCGGATATAAAATCTTTAAAGAAAATAGTATTTATAAAAGTAACGCAAGAAATTTTATTCTAAAACTTTTATTCTATGCATCATATTACCTAAATAATATCTCTTATCTGCCTCATTTCTCTCAGATTTCAAATACTTCATCCAATCTCTTCTTTCATATTCCACAATACCTAATTCCCAAATACAAAAACTACCAATATCACTTATATCTAAAAGTTTTGCATTATCAAAATACCTACTTGTATTCTCATCTTGTTCATAACTATATATCTGATTTCTTAAAACAATTGGATTT
>CAYQQE010000029.1:0-4813 GCA_964419915.1 Candidatus Woesearchaeota archaeon | reverse complement strand
AAACCACAAGGAACCACACATCTAGGTTCATGTTTATAATCAAAATTTCCGATATTTGTTAAATCCATCTTCTTCTCCTACCACCTATAATTTTAAGATTGTTCTGTAACACCTAATTTCTCTAACCTTTCTTCAATAGCAGATTTTTTTTCACTAGCTAAAATAACTTCTAATCCAAAACCAATAGAATCAACAATTTTACATTCTTCATAAAACTCTTCTCGGTCACGAACAAATACCTCATAAGTTGTCCTATCTCTAATTGGAGCACTTAATTGATAACAAGAATTATAACAATACATAGTTAATACAGGATATAATTGTTCGAATTCTCGTTGTTTTTCTTCATTCAACATGTTCTATAACCCCCAAAAAACCAAGAAACTAAAACTTTTTAAACCTTTCGCAATTTTATCAATAAGCCTTATCATGATGATCTAAAGAAATAATCCTAATTATACCTTCTTCTATCTTAAAAATTAAAACAAAACTTCCAAATCTTATTCTTCTATAACCAGCAAAAACATTTTTTAAAGGTTTATAATGCTCAGGATTCTCAATTAATTCAATAAGTTTTTTCTGTATTTGATTAAATAATGCCTTATCTTTTTTCTTTAATTTTTTAATAGACCTATCAAATTCATCACTGAACTCAATAGTATAAGGCACACTACATACCCCTTAGATACTTAACAGATTCTTTCTGATTAAATCTTTTAACACCAATACCTTTCTTCATTCTTTCTTCTATTTCTTTATACCTAATAACATTCTCTAAAACTACTTTTCTTCTTAATAAATCAATTATAAATTCCTGTAAACTCCTATAACCTAATTCTTGATAGTATTCTTCAGAAGCTTCAAAAAGAAGATCTGGCATAGTTAAACTTATTTGTTTAGTCATTTTAAATCAATACGATAAAATACGTAAAAGTATATAAAACTTTCGTTTCTTTTCCACTTATTTTTCCTAAAAAAATTCTTTCTTTCTTTTTCGTGAACGTTTTTCCTAAAAAGGTTCATTTACTAAATATAATATTCAAGAAATTACTCTTAACTCTCCTCGTCCTACCTCTTCCATTCTTAAACAAAACAACACAGCTAGGTAATAATAATTTTCCAAATATATGCAACTTACTCTTTACCTCATAACTCAAAATTCTCTCTTCCCACATATCCAATTTAGCAATATCCCACCTTAACCTAATAAATTTCTCGCTTTTCTCAATCTTACTAGGATTTATTGTTCCATATTTATTACTCAAACTTATCAAGGCAGGAACATAATCAAAAACTCTTACATCCCTCATAACCCTATCTTTATTTTTAATAACCAAAAACACTTTCAAACCCTTAGCAGTTCCCTCTCCCTTCATCCCCTCAACATTTTTCAAAACAATAATTTTCCTGGTTTTATAATAAACAATTAACAACACAACTAGAACCAACAACAACAAAACTAAAACAATAACCCTATAATCAGTAACAGCAGTTATTATATACCTATCATTAACAGGAATCTTATAATTCCATAAATAAATATTTCCTTCTATTTTATCTGGTCCTGGATAAAACTTAGTAAAATACCTCCTTAAACCAGTAATCTCTAGGTTTATACTGCCCTCATTTTCAAAATTACCTTTATTTTCTCTACCAAATTTCACAATACTAACTAAAAACTTACTTTCAACCTCTTCAATTTTCCTAACATCAGGACTTATAATAACATACAAATCAACACTTTTACTACTTAATAAATTACCTTTCCAAACGTCAACATCTAAGATATACAACCCGGGTTTAGTGTTTTCATCCACTTTTAATACACCCTGTTTGGTTAATTCACTCTCCCCATCTAAATCTACCAACAGACTACTTTCTTTACAAACCTCACAATTAACCTTAATCGTCACATCCTTTAAATTAACCTTAGCATTATTCTTTAATCTTAATTTAAAAGTAACCTCTTTTTTAGGATCAATTTCTTTATTAATCCCTATATTAACATCAATCATATCACTCAAATCAACATCCACATCCAAAGGAACAATCTCTTCTTTATCTGATCTCAAAAACAAATTAACCCTATTTTTACCTAAATCTACCTCACCAACAGGCTTCAAAGTAACATCTAAAGTGTCTGTCTCTCCAGCCCTGATTAAAATATCCTTATTTGCAAATAACTCAAATTTGTCTGAATCCAAAGAAACAGTATATACCCTATCAACAAGACCAGGATTTGTAATATAAACAACAAACGTTGCCTCTTCTGTATACTTGATCTTATTTTCCACAATTTTAAGAGAATAATCAGCATTAACCATACTAACCAATAATAGCAATACCAGTAGTACAACACCTCTTTTCATTATAACAACAAAGTAGTTATCTATATATAAATATTTGCTTACTTCTTCAATAATTCCAAAAGATCATCTAAGTTTAAATCTGCCTGTCTCATGATACTTCTCAAAGTTCCTTTAGATAATTCTTTATGTAAAGGTACAGGAATAGTTATCTTACCATTATCTAATTTATTTAAAATAGCGTGACTCCCTTTAGTCCTCACATGTTCAAAACCAATTTTAGAAAGAATCTTAATCATACCCTTACCTGACAACACTGGCAATTTTGGCATTTCTAGTTACCTCAATTACAGAAAACAATGAAGGTTCTTTCACCAATCCCAATTCACTATATTTATCGGGTTGTTCCTCTAAATAAAGTTCAATTGCTTCTTTAATATTTTCAATAGCCTCTTCTGTCGTATTTCCTTGGCTAGCTATCCCCAAATTTACACAATGAGCAACAAAAATTAACTTACCATCGCTTAACTTTTCTTTATTAATTACAATATCCGCAAAATATTTATCTTCCATAATTTGTAATAAAATTTAAGGTTTTATAAGCATTTCTATTCCCTCAACACCTCTCCACCCAAACCTATTACCCTAGATGGCTTATTTTCTAATTTCCCAGCATCTACTATGACATCAACTTTCTCTTTAATTTCCTTATCTAAATTTTTAATATCAACCAAAAAAGGTTCGCTAGTTAAATTAACACTTGTACTTACAAATGGTCTTCTACTTTTTAATATTATTTTTGTAAAATCACAATCAGGAATTCTCACACCCAATGTTCCTTCACTAACTTCTTTACTAACACATTGTTTTTTCATTTTCACAATAAAAGTATAAGGTCCAGGCAGTTTATCTAAAAATTCTTTTTTGATTTCACAATTTTTTATTATCCATTCTTTACTGGCAATAACAGAAAAAGGCTTCTTACTTTTTTTAATATCCCTTATTCTTTTAACAGCTCCGTCATTCAAAGCGTCGCAACCCAAACCATATACAGTATCTGTTGGATAAACAAAAACTTTTCCTTGTTTTATCTTCTTAATAATTTCTTCTTCATCTATTTCTTCCATCATATTTTTCTAAAAACAAAAAGAAATATAAAAGTAACTATTCATTTCTAACAGAACTAACATTAGCAATTCTACAAAGTTTTATAAAAAATTCTCTTTGTTCTGTATTGTTTACAAAAGCATATGCTAAATTACCACCACCCAAAATAATTTCATCACCTTTAGTTCTAAGTTCTAATCCTAATTTACTAGAAATACCATCTTCAAATTCATTTTCTTTTAAAAGATCACTATATTCTATCCAATCAATTTTCTCATGAACATAATTTAATCTAACATCTCTATCTTCTCTTCTTTCTCTACCATATGAAGTTACAAACCCCCTACTACATCTTACACATACCATTTTAACTTTAAAATATCAAAACTATTTAAACTTTGTTATAATAAATCTTACTTATGCTTTACACACCACAACAGATACAACAAAGAAGACAACTTACCGCAGAATTAACAATAAAAAGATTATCACCATCATAATTTCATCGCTAAGTCTGCTATATAATATCCTACATAGATTCCGGCACCAATGCCAGTCATACTTCCCGGCGCAACCTCGTAATAGTTTGTAAGAAATCTCTCTGCAACTTGAATTTTAGTTGGTCTTCCTTTTTTTTGTACTGACAACTCGTTCAAAAATTCAAAATATGGTTTGCTTAAATAACCCCAAAGCCCTCCATAGAGAATTGCTGAACATAATGTTTCATGCCATTGCGGTGTATAACCAATTGATCGCATAATTACACCTTCGATAGCACCTATACCAAATCCAAAACCCATGTGAATCCAATTCCTACCCCATTTGGCTTCTGTGATAGGATTGTACTGCTCTGTTTTTTGAACAGCTTTTTCTAAACCACCTTGAGCTTGCTGCGCAGTTGTTGTCCTTTTACTTCTTATCCTTTCGATATCCTTTGCAGATAGTCTCTTAGCCATTTTAACCAAAAAACACCAAAAACTATTTAAATTTTATTGCACTCTACTAATATGTTCCTTCTTCTCAAATCTCAAAACCTCATCAACAAAACTCTCAATCTTGCTCTCATGACTTACAATTATTATTTGCTTTAACTCTAGTTCATCTAAAACAATTTTCATCCTTTCTAATTGCTCATCACTAAAACCATCAGTAGGTTCATCTAATATCAACAAATCTTTTGTTTTGATGCCACTCATTAAATTGTTAATAACCTGATTCAAACTCAATCTGTAAGCCAATGCAGCTGCTGTTTTTTCTCCTCCACTCAAAAACCCATAATCAATTTCATAACCATTTTGTTCTATTCTAGGTGTATATTCCTCATCCAACTCTATTTTCAAATTCTCATCCTCAACTAAAATACCAAACCACTTCCTAAACAAATCATTAAAATCAGCATA
>CAYQQE010000028.1:5026-6892 GCA_964419915.1 Candidatus Woesearchaeota archaeon | reverse complement strand
CCACTTAAAGTATATTCTCCTGGAATATCAAATTCTAATTCTCCTTTTAACCTATCCAAAGCTTTTCTAGCACCCTCTTCATCAGTTTTCATTAAAACATAAAAGGTATCACCGTGTGGATGAAATAAATCAGATTCTCTCAAATATTTTCCTAATTTTACAGGTACCTGTCTTATTACATAATCTCCTGCACTATCTCCATATTTATCATTAACAGATTTAAAACCAGAAAGATCAATTTCAGCTACTGTAAAGGTTCTTTTTTCTTCCCTTCCATTCAACTTTTCATCATAAGATCTAACAAGTCTATCTAATGTTAATGTTAAAGCCCTCCCATTCTGTAAACCATGTTCATCTGTTTCTGCTAAAATAAAAAGTTCTGCAACCAGATTTCTAGCTACCTCATTCCTATCTACTAATTCTCTTTGCTCATCTGTAAGAGCTTCATAACGTTCTCGTTTTAATTCATATTTTTCCATTTTGTATCAATATTCAATAGCATCTCTAATATATAAACGTTTCTATTCATAAGTAGTTAATATTTCACTAGATTTTACATATTTTAATTTCATTTTATTCAATAAATCAATAACTTTTTTCTTACTCTTTCCCAACCCTTTATAATCTAAAACAAACATCTCAACTTTATTATGCGATTTTTCTAATACCTGTTTTAACATTTCCTCATCTAACACCTCTAAATAATGCTTAGGACAAATATAAGAAATATCATATTCTGTTCTCTCTAAAATTTTATTAGAAACAACATTATAATGTCCACCACCAAGAACAATAACAGTTTTGTATCTTTTAACAGATTTTTTTAATACTTCTTTAATCACGTTAGCTATTATCTTTGCAGCATCTTTATCATCCCATTCCTCTTTACTAGATCCTAACTCAATAAACATAACTGGCTTTTCTAAAAATGGACCATGATGAACAGCCTCTACTGAAACTTCATATTTCTTGTCTTTATTTAACCTCTTTAATAATAAAAATGCATCTTTCAAATAACCAGAAGACCTACATAATGTTCTATTTCTTCCTCCTAATTCTGCCTTATCCCAATTACCAGGAATATGCACTAATAAACAAGGTTTTCCAGAAACAGATTGATGCTTAGTAGCAAATATAAAATTATCAGCCTTTATTTTCTTATCTATATCATCACAATAAATACTTTCCTCTTCCACTAAATAAACATTTTCTAAATCTTTCAAAAATTCATAAATATTTATTCCAGCTTGATCTTTTTTTGAAATTATAACTGCAGTTTTCATAAAACTTTAAATACCCTAAACCTTTTTTAAACTTATGCTTCAAATACTACAAATAATCATTGTCTTATCCTCTTTAATTTTAGGAATTATCTTAAAAAAAATAGCAAAACAAGAAACAAAACAATATAAAAAATATCTAGAAATTTCAGAAAAGGTCATTTTATTAATCCTAATCTTAACTTTATTATCTTTAAAATTTAATTATTATATGATCTTGACTTTTGTTTTAGGTTATTTCTTAATTTTCAACATTCAATTTTATTTAGGTTTTTCTCTATTGTTAAGTTTTTTAATAAACCAGAACTATAACTTTTTAATAAGTTCTTTAATCTTCATTTTCAATCTAATTTATGCAAGGAATATTACAATTAAAAAAATACCTATCTATTTAGTTTTTTTTATCATGCCTTTCATCTTATTCTTCTTTAAAGAATTTGTTATGCAAAATATCAATTTATTTTTATCATTCACAGCAGGAGCTTTATTCAGAAACTTAGTTAAATTTAAATAACAATCAATTCTTAAAACAAACATGACATTTTACCTTATAGGTTTAGGATTAACAGAAGAACATATTTCATTT
>CAYQQE010000028.1:2586-5016 GCA_964419915.1 Candidatus Woesearchaeota archaeon | reverse complement strand
CTTTATTCAGAAACTTAGTTAAATTTAAATAAGGTTTCATCCCCAAAATCTTATGAAAAACAACAAATGGGTAGAACAACCAACTAAACCCAAAACAAATATTTATATTTATGATTATAATAAAATCAGATGTATAATTTTAGATAGTGAAGAAGGAAGATTAGCAACAACTATAGAATTTTTTATTATTGGTACAAGAAACTTACACTATTACTTCTTCCATCTGCCAACAAAGGAATTTATTGGTCATATTCAAACTCCTGGTTCTTTAGAAAATGGAATTTTAGACAATGATCTAAGTTTATTAATTGAATACAAAGAAGATTTATTCTCATTAGATTATAAATTCATATTACCTATTTTTTCAATAAGAACCATAATTGAGGAGCATTTATAATGTTTTATTTAATAGGTTTAGGATTAACAGAAGAACATATTTCATTTAAAGCAATTAAAACTCTAAAGAAATGTAAAAAAATTTACCTAGAACAATACACATCAAGAGGCATTAACTTTAAAAACTTACAAAAAATAATCAATAAAAAAATAGAAATCGTTGACAGATCTTTCGTAGAAAAAGCCCATTTCCTAAAACAAGCTAAAAAACAAAACATTGCTTTATTAATTATAGGTGGTGTATTCTCAGCAACAACCCATATTGATTTATTCTTGCAATGCAAAAAACAAAAAATAAAAATTGAAGTCATTGATAACTTAAGCATCTTAACAGCTATTGGCATTACAGGTCTATCTTTGTACAAATTTGGTGCAGTTGTTTCTATACCATTTCAAAATGTAAAAAGTTTTTATGAAGTTTATAAGAAAAATAAACAATTAGGTTTGCATACCTTATTTTTATTAGATTTAAATGAAAAATGCATGACTATCAATGAAGCTTTACAAAAATTAATTTCCTTAGGTTTAAATAAAAATGAAAAAATATTAGCATGCGCTGGAATAGGTCAAGATAAATATGAAATAAAATACAGTGAAGCACAAAAAATTTTAAAATACAAATTCAAAAAACAACCTCAATGTTTAATCATTCCAGGTAAACTACATTTTGTAGAAGAAGAAGTTTTAGAGTTATTCAAATAACAATCTTCAAATTACTTACTTCACCAGTTTCTACATCATAACTCCTTAAAACTCTATCCTTCTCATCATTATCACCATTCAAATCTTTATTTAATAAACTCTCTTTACTCAAAAACACAATCTTATCATTAGAAATACTCAAATCATTAGCACCAGTATTAACACCAGTATTTATTATTTTACCATCTTTATAATACTGTAAAACAATATCTTTCTTATCATTATCACCATTTAAGTCTTCATTGATATAACTTTCATGTGTTAATATTGCTACAACACTATTAGAATAAGAAATATCTGTTGCTCCAATACCTAATTTAGTATTTTCAATTTCACCAGTTTCCATATTATAAAACTGTAAAACAATATCGCCTTTATCACCATCACCATTTAAATCTTTTCCAATATAAACCTCATGAGTTGACATAGCTACAATACCTCCATCAATAGAAATATCTTCAATAGCAGCTATCGTAATGTATCTAGTATCAACAGCAGTTAAACCAACATTATAATCTCTTACAAAGAAGAACAAAACAAATGCCACTAAAATAATAATATAAATAAATTTCTTATCCCCTACTTTCTTATCCTCTTTTTTAACCACACCAATATAAAACAAAAACTTATATAAAAACCTTGTGTTTCCTTAAATCATGCAAATTAAAATAAAAGTAAAAACAGGAAAACAGCCAAAAATAATAAAACAAAATGATTTTTATGAAATTCATCTAAAATCAAAACCAGTTCAAAATGCAGCAAATAAAGAACTTCTAAAATTATTAAAAAAGAACTTCAAAAACCCAAGAATAATAAAGGGCATAAAATCAAAAGAAAAGATTATTTCTGTCCAAAATTAATCACAGAACTCAAATTTTCTGATCTTATCATTCCATTTTCGCTATCTATCTTAACATTCAAAGTATTAAAAGAAGAGGTAATGAATGTGATATTCCAAACTTGCCCATAATCTTCTAAATTCTGTAACACAATTATTTTCTTATTTGGGATCTCATTACTATATTTATCCTGTCTTATTTTCTCAACGATTTCCATAGCTCTTTCAAAATCTAGTTTAACTTTTTCAATATCTAATTTTTCTATTTTTTTCTCTTTTTCCTGAAAAGCCTGTGCCTCTGGTTTAACTTTAATCTTCTCTCTTACTAAAAATGCAGTTACCAAACCATTATTTGGGTTATAATAATCAATCTGCCAATCTCCTTCATCCATTATTAAAAATCCAGAAATTAAATAAGCTTTAGGATTTTTCTTTAAGTAATTCCTAAATTCTTCTGAAAATTCTAATTTTGAAATACTCTGCTTTAATTTTTT
>CAYQQE010000028.1:0-2486 GCA_964419915.1 Candidatus Woesearchaeota archaeon | reverse complement strand
TTTAACATCTTTTTTCTATCTTATTTTTAATCTCTTTAATAGATTCATCAACTTTAACACCAAATTTAACCTTATTATCCATCCTAACTGCCAAACTTTTATTTTTTACTTCTTTATCACCAATAGTTAAAATAATTGGTATTTTCAGTTTCTCAGCATCATTAACCTTCTTAGGGATAGTTTCAGCTTTATCATTTAATTCCACTCTTATGTTCTCGTCTTCTAATTTTTGCTTTATCTCATCAGCAAATTTCTTATTTCTATCATTAACGGTCAATATTACAACCTGTATTGGAGCTAACCACAAAGGAAACTTTCCTTCATAATGTTCTATTAAAATTCCTAAAAATCTTTCAAGACTACCATAAACAGTCCTGTGTAGCATCACTGGTTGATGCTTTCTTCCATCTTTGCCTTCATAAGTTAATTTAAATTTCTCAGGCATAGCAAAATCCAATTGTATTGTACCACATTGCCATGTTCTTCCTAATGAATCCTTAACATGGAAATCTATCTTAGGACCATAAAAAGCTCCATCACCCTTGTTTAATTGATATTTTATTTTCAATTTCTTTAAAGCATTTTCTAAAGCCCTCTCAGCTATACTCCATACTTTCTTATTTCCAATATATTTTTTAGGTCTTGTAGACAATTCAATATGATATTTTAAATTAAAAGTCTTATACATTCTATCGATTAATTTTATCAAATCAATAATTTCTTTTTCAACTTGCTCTTCCATACAAAAAATATGAGCATCATCCTGAAAGAAACTTCTAACTCTAAATAAGCCATTTAAAACTCCTGATAATTCATGCCTATGTACCAAACCAATTTCAGCCACTTTCAAAGGAAATTCTTTGTAAGAATGAATTCTTTCTTTATACACTAACATTCCGCCAGGACAATTCATAGGTTTAATAGCATAATCTTCATTATCAATTTTAATAAAATACATATTATCCTTGAAATGTTCCCAATGCCCAGAACTTTCCCATAAGTTTCTTTTCAAAATAATAGGTGTTCTTATTTGTACATAACCCTCTTTTTTATGTTCCTCATTCCAGTATTTCATTAACTCATCCCATATCACCATACCTTTAGCATGCAAGAATGGAAATCCAGGCCCTTCACCATGCATACTAAATAAATCTAATTCTTTCCCTAATTTTATATGATTCCTCTTTTCAGCTTCCTCTTTTAATCTTGAGAATTCTTTTAATTCTTTTTCATCTTCAAAAGCCAAACCATAAATTCTGGTTAACATTTTATTTTTACTGTCTCCTTTCCAATAAGCTCCTGCTAATCTATCTAACTTAACGGCTTTCAATTTTCCTGTAGAAGAAACATGCGGTCCTGCACATAAATCAATAAAATCTCCTAATTCATAAAAACTTGGTTGTTTAATATCCTCTAATAATTCCAATTTATAAGGTTCATTTTTCAATAATTCTTTTGCTTTTTTCTTATCTGTTTTTATTTTCTTAAATTTTAAATCTTCTTTAATTATCTTCCCCATCTCTTTTTCTATTTTCTCTAAATCTTCCTCTGTAATTTTTAAATTATCAAAATCATAATAGAAACCATTTTCTATAGCTGGACCAATACCTAATTTTACATTTTTATATAATTTCTTAACAGCGTAAGCCAAAACATGCGCTGCTGAATGTCTTATTGTATCTATGTTCATTAAAACTTTTAAAAAATCTAAAATATATAAAGTTATTCATTTTCCACAAAAAAGATAATTTTATAAACCACCTTTACAAAATATATATTAATGAAAAAAGAAAAGGTGTATGATACAATATTGCAAATAGCAGAAACTATTGCAAAAGAAAAAAAAGGAGCGTTATTTGTCCTGGGATCTAAATCAGGTTTTAGAAAAACATACGAACCTTTATTCCCTCAAATATTACACGATCGTTCTATTTCAGAAAAAGGTATGAAAGATATTATAGAAAAACTTGCTACATTAGATGGTGCAGTTCTTTTAACACATCAAGGAACATTAATAGCAAATGGTGTCAGATTAAAAAGAAGCAAAGCAGTTCCTGGTTTTGGAACAAAACATGCAGCAGCAGCAGGAATTACAGCCTCTGTAAAAAATTCAACAGCTGTTCTTATTAGTGAAGAAATACACTGGGTTAAAATTTTCCAAAATGGTAAAATAATCCTAGAGCTTGATCCAGCTACAAAAACCCCAAGAAAGATTCACAACAAAATCATAAGTTTTATAACAAAGAAAGATACAGCTTTATTAACAGCAGCAGGAGCATCAGCAGCATTACTTGGTTTAGCACCAACACTGGTTATTGGTGGAACATATTTAATAGTAAAAACAGCAACTGGTATAATAAGAAAAAAATTCACTTAGTTCTTATTCCATAGCACCAAAATCTTTATATATAACATATGACTTTTCTTTCATATGAAAACAAATCCATATTATCTATTTTTTAAAGTACTATCAACAGATTTAAGAG
>CAYQQE010000027.1:0-7347 GCA_964419915.1 Candidatus Woesearchaeota archaeon | reverse complement strand
ATATTTATATACTAAAATTACATTTTCTAATCTAAAAGAGGTATCCAAATGAAAATAAAGTATCTACTCATATTTCTCATACTTTCCATTCCTATAGTATATGCAACAAATATTCTAGAAATAGACCTACTCACAAAAACTTTTGGAAAAGATAAAGAATTAAAAGGTAATGTCCTTCTCAATTATGATAACTCATTCTTAGCAACAGAAAAAATAAAAGCATATGTAGATAATAAAAAAACAGAAACAATCTTAAAAAATGTTCTAGACAATCAAAATATATCATACAATCTTATCTCAGGACTTTATACAACCACAACCTCATTTTCACAAAAAACAATTAATCAACCATCTTTATTTGGAATAAAGATACCTTTACAATCAGAAATAACCTCAGCAAAGCTAACATTACAAAGGCTTGATAACCCACCAACAATCTCAATAGATATAGGCAACAACAACATAATAGATTGGGAATATTTTGGTGATTTTATAAAGTTTGGTGATACAACACTGCCAAATTCAACATCTAAATTCATAGAAGATGGAACACAACTTTTACCAGGAGATTCAAACATATTTTATTGCGAACTAATAAACCTGTCATCTTCAAAAAGATTTAGAGTTTTTGCAAAATATGAAGCACTATCTGAAAGAGCAGATATTTTTGCCGTAATACTTAACAAACAACTACAAAAACAAGGAGAATGCAAATTACCAGATCAATTAACAAACAAATGGACTGCTTGTAATCTTGATTTAGAAAATCCAATAAAAGATGACAATCTAATCTGTATCAATATAAAAGGGGGATTACAAAATGAGCAGTATTATAAATTATTATTTCAAGAAAACTCACAAACAGAAGGTTATATATGCGAACAAACATGCACAAAAAAACCATATGATTATCTAATACAGATAAGACCAGGTATCTTCAACAAAACCCTTCCATCAGAAACAATATTCCAAGATTTTCAAGATTCATTGAATAATTATCTATCAACCTGTACCTCTAAAGATGATAATTGCATGATACCAATAAAAATAATTCCAAATAATAAATTAACAATAAAAAATCTAGAAATCATCTACAAAGATACAGAAACAAAATCAACAAACAAATTTCATGAAATCTCAGAATTACCATCAGAAATAGAAACAGATGAACTTTCTATACCTTTACAAACATTACATCTATCAACAGATGAAACAGGAATCCATATTTTAAAAATAAACTTCCTAAACCTAACTAATACAACAAATTTCACAATATCCTTATTGCCAACAGCAATTATAACATCAAAAGATAAAGCATATACAACAGAGGAAATTCAATTCTCAGCAGAAGAATCAAAAGAAATTAACAAATCAATTATCAAATATAAATGGAATTTTGGTGATAATAAAACAGCAGAAGGTAAAATAACAACTCACTCATACGATGAAGAAGGAACATATACAGTAACACTAACCATAATAGATGGAAATAACCTACAAGATATAACAACAAAAACAATAACAATAGAATCCTTAAAATCCACAATAAAATCTTTATTACCAAAAGTAGAATCACAAATTTTTATGACAATATCAAACTTTGAATCATCAACAGAAAAAGAAACAATAGAATTACTTGACCTATTAGCAAAAGTCAAGAATGCTAAAGAACAAGTTGAATCATTCAAAGAACAAGTAGAAGATGCTGATGAATTAGAATCAAAACAAATTTATGAATCACTAAATGAATTAACCAGAATAACACCAAAAAGTCTTTCAATAACAACAGAAATAACAGATTATCCTATAACAACAGAACAAGATATAAAAGGTGTTTTAAGTTTACTAAATGCTCCATTAGATAGATCATCAGTAATATCTGCTTTACAAAGCAGAATAACAACAAAAGCAAATATAAAATTAGCAAAACTTCTTTTTTTAGATAATGAAAAACAGGAGATTACAATAATCCAAAAAGAAATAACACCAAAAACAACATTAAACAACATTTACCTAGTAGAAAAAATACCATCCACAATCATAGCAGATATGAAAAACCATAATTTTAAACCAGTTTCCTCCTCATTTAAATCAGAATATTCCTCATTTACAGGAGAACATATAACATATACAGTACAAGCTAATATCTTAAGTGAAATAAACAACATAAAAACAGTTTTGGTATCTAAGGAGTTACTAACACCAAAATGTGGAAATGGTATATGTGATGAAGATGAAAATTCAGATATCTGTTCAGAAGATTGCATTTCTAAAAAAGTTAATTACCAACCATTTTTAATAGTTTTAATAATCCTTACTCTTGGTTTTATAATATACAAATTTGTATTACCTAAAATACCAAAATTATCTAAAATTTCTTTCAAAAAACAACCACCATTCAAATCTCAAAAAAATTTAGAAGATTTACAGAATTATATAAAAGATTCCCTATCCAAGAATATACTAAAAATTGAAATAAGAAGGAAATTGCTTTCAAAAGGTTGGACAAAAGAGCAGATTGACTATGCTTTTAAAAGAGTGAAATAGAAAAACTTTATAAAATCAAATCTTCTTTAATTCTTAAGCGCGAGTAGTTCAGCGGTTAGAAAATAAAATTGACCAAAACCTCGGCCTTCCAAGCCGATAACCCGGGTTCAAATCCCGGCTCGCGCATACCAAAAATGAAAAAAGAAAATATCCTGGTAATATGTGCCCATTCAGATGACGAATTTGTAGCTCTAGGTGGTACTTTATTCAAATACGCAAAAGAAAACCACAATATCCTAACAATTATCTTTTCGCATGGAGAAAAATCCTTACCACATCTACAAGAAGAGATAGTAAAACAAGAAAGAATAAAAGAAACAGAACAAGCAACTAAACTTCTAAAAAGAGAAACAATATTCTTAGGTATACCAGAAAATCAATTCTTACAAAACAAAAACCATATTAAAAAACAACTAAAACAAATTATCAAAGACTTTAAACCAACAAAAATATTCACACATTCTAAAACAGATATTCATAAAGACCATAGAAATGTTAGTGAGATTGTTCTATCTTTAAAACCAAAAACAGATATTTACACTTTTGATGTTTGGAATCCCATACAAATCCTAAATATCTTCAAAATAGAAGAAACTCTTAAATTATATATAGACATAACATCCACCCATGATCTAAAAATAAAAGCTCTTAACGTCTTCGAATCACAAAAACCATATATTACAACTTTACTTCCTTTTCTACATATTCAAGAAAGAATTAACGGAATGAAAAATAATTGCAAATATGCAGAGGTTTTTGAAAAAGTAAGATGAGGATACTATTTTTCATAACAGGAATTGGATATGGAGATTCAATAAGACAACATGCTATCATTAAACAATTAAAAGATTCAAAAATTTTAATAGCAACCTACCATAAAGGTTACCACTATTTTAAAAACAAATATCCAACAACAAAGATGCATAGTTATAAATTCCCAGATACCTCGTTTAAGCTAAAACCATTCATATTTTTCCTAGATAACTTATTTCTCATGCCATTTCAATTTTATGATCTAATAAAGTTTTACTTTATAACAAAAAAATTTAATCCTGACATAATAATATCAGATCTAGAACCATTAGCTATCTTAATATCAAAATTATTTAATAAAGAACTAATCACTATCTTTGGAATAGAACCAGAAATTCTTAAAGAAGTAAAACCAAAAAGCATATTCCTTAAACTACAAAAAATGTATCTTCAAGAAATGTATTCTTATGGTAAAATAATTACCCCGTCTTTAACAGGATCTAAAAATTCAATTACAATCAATCCGATAATAAGACAACATATTACAACACCAGAACAAACATTAATGGAAAAACTACAATTAAAAAGAAAACCAATCTTGATCATGCTAGGTGGTTCTAAATTTGGTATAGCAGTAGCAAAAGCACTTATCAAAATCTTACCTTCAATAAAAGAAGACTTTATTATCTTCGGTTATAAGGAAAACTTCAAAAAAGACAACATAACATGTTACAAATTTAAAGAAAACTTCCTAGAATATCTAAAAGTCTCAAAAGCAGTTATTACTCTAGCAGGCCATTCAACTCTATCAGAAATTGTTGTTCATAAAAAACCAGCCCTAATATTCCCAATACAAAATCATTTAGAACAATATATCAATGGTTATGTTTTACAAAAAAATAATTTAGCATTAGTTAAAAACTTAAAAGAAATAAATCCTGAAATCTTAAAAAAACATATTCAAGAATTTTTAAAAAAAGAAAACAAGTTTGAAAACAATCTTAAAAAATTGAATCTAACAGGCAATGGAGCAAAACAAGCAGCAGAAATTATTATGAAAAAATAAACGGACCCGATGAGATTCGAATTCGCGAAGTTTTCTTAACTTTCTCACGACCTACAGCTTAGGAGGTTCGACTTTATTCTGTCGCTCTATCCAAGCTGAGCTACGGGTCCTTAAGAATTAACAAAATTTATTGTCTTTTAAAGATTTCTAAGGTAATCTCTATCTTTATATTTTCATAACTATCTTTCCATCTTTAAGTATTCTAACCAATCCACCACTTTCACTAACAACAACAGCAATACATTCAGTTTTTTTAGTTATAGCAGCACAAGATCTATGTCTTCCACCCAAACCCTTAAGTTCAATACCAAAAGTATCAACATCAATATAAGCACCAGCCCTGATAATAGCTCCTTTGTTGTTTATAACAAAAACACCATCTAATTGTGAAAATTCTTTTATAGTCTCTTTTATATCAGGATCAAGTATACTCCTCTTTTCTTCATCATAACCAGCAAAAGGATTAATAATTAATTGTTTAATATACCTTAAAACCTCACCTTCATTACCAATTATAAAAGCAGTACCAACCTTCCTTCCTTCTCTACCTTCCCTTCCCAACTCTAAAGCAATATTAATTATCGTTTCTAATACATTTGGGTCAATATTCTCAGCCAATCCATGCATACTTATGTTAAAGAATATCTTATCAACATCAAATATAAACATTAAAGCCTTGTAACCAGCACCCATACTCTCATCTTGTACACAAACAACAGTATCGTGCATCTCTATATACTTCTTCTTAATAGCTTCCATTAACACCTCTTTTATAGGTACAATAGAACCTACTGAAACCTTATTAACTTTAGTCATATACTCCAATCTTTTATAAACATCCCTTTCTTTTCTAAAAATAGTAATTCTAACATCTAACATACTGCTCTCTTCTTCAAATTCACTTTTCTCTTTCTGAGCAACAGAAATAACACAGTTAGCATTTATATCACTAGCAATCTTAGCAGCAGCATTCCCAACAACTTTCCCAATTTGTTTTTCTATAAAACCTTCAGGCATATAACTAAGAACAAGTCTTTTTTTAAATAGTTTTCTATAGAAGATGAGGATATTAAGATTCACAAAACCATTTAATCCTAAAGAATTAGTTACTTTTGTAGACAGAATTTTTAATAGTTTTGACGAGAAAAACGAGGATGTGTTCATAGAGTCGTTTGATAATGTTTATTAATAAATTCTCCTAAACCTTTAAAATCTCTATACCTTTTTTCTTATCCAAAGCCTTCAACAAAGCTTTTCCTAACTCACTTTTACTATGAACCTTAACCTCTCCACCTTTTCCGACTATACCACTAAACAAAAATTCACCGTCAACATAAAAATCAACATTACCAGTTGTGTTGACATTAAATATAATATATTTCCCTTTCTCATATACCTCATAATTAACTTTCTCCTTACTTTTCAATTCCTGGACATCTATACCAATACCTAATCTCTTTTCTATCATATCTATATTTTTCCCTTGCTTACCAATAATCCTGGAAATACTACCAGAAGGAACATAAACAACAGCCTTATTATCATTTAAGATCTCCACATTAACCCTATCAACATATTTACTAAACTCTTTCTCTATTTGCTTCTCAGCTAATTTCCTAGTAGGTTTTTCTTCTTTACTAACAGGGATAACAACAGTTCCTTCACCATAACTATAAATTTCGTATTCTAATTTTCCATTCTCAAAATTTCTTACCTCAATAACCGGTCTTGATAGATCAGCTTCAACCATACCAGAAGGAACTTTTACTGTTATACTCAAAGAATAAACCTTTCCAATATTTCCTTTCTCTATAAATAATATGGTATCTAAAACACTAGGTATCATTCCACAATCCAACCTTCCAATAAATCTTTGTATAGCATCTATTGGACTTCCTGAATGCAAAACCCCCACACAATTGCTTCCAGCTAATCTCAAATCAATATACAATTTAAAATCAGGCGTGTCTCTTACCTCGTCAAATATTATATTATCAGGTCTGCTCAAAAATAAAATATCATGCAATTCCTCACTTGAAGTAAAATTCTTACTGTATTGTGTTATCTCATTGGGTAATATCAAATCTCTGGGACTTTCAACAGTCTTAACTATTCTTCCTTGTTTTAAATAACTTTCAGCAACAGCCATAGCAAAAGTACTCTTACCAGATCCAGTTTCTCCAGCTATTATTATTCCTCTTGCTTTATTCTTTATTCTATCAGCAATTACCTCATGAATCTTATATTCTTCTAAATTTAATTTCTTTAAAGGTTTAACAGCAGTTATCTCCCATCCATCACTTACAGGTGGTTTAGTAATAACAATTCTATAATTTTTATACTGCACTATAGTGCTTCCAAATCTAGCAATCTCTACAAAAGAATTTTTATCCATTCTTGTTTTCTCTACAACCTCTTTAGCCATTTCTTTAATTTTTTCATTACTAAATTTCTCCTTACTAACTTTTACTAAATTCCAATCACCAGGCATTCCTTTCTTAGCATAACAAAAACAGTCTCCTTTCAAATGTATACTCATTGTTTTATCATCAAACAACTTTTCTAATTTTAAACCTTCAATAGGTTTCTCAAACTCAAAAAACATAACATTCATTCCCAAAGCCTTAGCACTCTCCGCTTGCACTCTATCAGCAGTTATTAAAGTAGCATCTTCATGATAAGCTAATTCTCTTATCAAAGCATCTATTTCTCCACCGGATTTAGCATATTTCATTTGGTAAATATTAGGTCTTTCACCTATAAACTCAATCTCTATCTTCTTATCTTTCTTCAAATTTTGTAAATTCTGCAATTCTTCTAAACCCAACATTCCTGTTTCTAAACCTTTATTTGCCTGATGCTCTAATTCAGCCATCACTGCCCTAGGAATCAATATTCTACCCTCTATTTTTCCCTCATTTACTGATTTAGAGATAACCCTCTCTATTACAACAGAAGTATCAACAACATATATCACCATT
>CAYQQE010000026.1:0-7354 GCA_964419915.1 Candidatus Woesearchaeota archaeon | reverse complement strand
ATTCCTGCATTTATGATATTAGAAGATGGAATTTGTTTTTCTTTAAAATCTATAACTAAATTTCCATCTAGAGTAACAGAACCTCTTTTTTGTGGGGTTTTTGAAGATATCAAACCCATGGTTATCATTTTGTTTGAATTTGTATGTTCATTTATCATTTTGTTTAAAGAGAAATCATTGAAGGTATCTCCATTTATTAAAATAAAAGAATTTTTTATTTTTTTGGATAAAAGTGAAAGTGCTGATGCTGTTCCTGAACTCTGTTTTTCTGGAATTAATTCTGTTTTTATGTTTTTAGGAAGTTCTTTTAACAATGAATTAATTTGTGGTGTTTGTTCTGTGATTATATAAATGGTTTTTATTTTATTTTTTATTAAGAAATTAAAATGATGTTGTATTAATGGGAAACCATCTATCTGTTTTAGAAGATGTTTTTGATCATTTTTATGAATTAGCAAAGCTGCTGTTATTATTGGCTGTTGTTTAAGTGCTTGTTTCAGTAAAGATTCTATTGCTTGGGATCTTGAAGAAGATGATAAAGAATCTATAGAAGAGAGTAAAGAAGAATCTATGGAAATTGCTATTTTTGTTTTCATATTAAAATAAAAGTTTTTGTGATTTATATTGATTTATGTTTTTTGTAATATATATTTTAGAGCATAGATTTATTTAAATAGTGATATTTGGTATGAAGAAGTACTACTTTTGGTGGTTAAAATGAGAATCTTATTTATCATGGAGGGTTTTTTTATTGAACCTTTAGGGATAATGCAATTAAGTGCTTGTTTAAAAAAAGCAGGCCATGAAACTGATTTAGTGACTACAGAAGAAGGTTATAAAGAGAAGATAAGAGAATGGAAACCAGAGATAATAGCCTATTCAGTAATGACTGGAAATCATAAAAATTTTTTAGAATTAAATAAAGAATTAAAGAAAAAGTTTAATTTTATTTCTTTGTTTGGAGGACCACATGCTACTTTTTTTAGAGATTTAATAGAAGAAGATGATGTTGATGTTGTTTGTATTGGCGAGGGTGATGAAGCTGTTGTTGAGTTAGCTAATAGATTAGAAACAGGAGAGAATATTAAAACCATTCCAAATTTAAATGTTAAAAATAGTGGAGAAATTTATAAAAATACAGTTAGAGATTTAATTGAAGATTTAGATGACTTACCATTTCCAGACAGAGAGATTGTAAACAAGTATGAGAAAATAAGAAATGATCCAATAAAACATTTTATTGCTGGTAGAGGTTGTCCTTATAATTGCAGATATTGTTTTAATGAAAAATATGCAGAGGTTTATAATGGAAAAGGAAGAAGAGTAAGATTTAGGAGTGTAAACAATGTTATTGAAGAGGTTAAAGATGTTATTAACAAATATTCAACAAGAGTTGTTTATTTTCAAGATGATACTTTTATTTTAAACAAAGAATGGTTAAGGGAATTTTCTGAAAAGTATAAAGAAATTGGATTACCTTTTCATTGTCATGTGAGAGCTAATTTGGTTGATGAGGAAATTGTTAGGCTATTGAAGGAAGCAAATTGTTATAGTGTTCATATTGCTGCTGAAACTGCTGATGATAAATTAAGAAATGAAGTTTTGAATAGAAATATGAGTAAGGAAGAAATAATTAATGCTTGTAAATTATTAAGAAAATATAGAATTAAGTTTATGATGCAGAATATGATTGGTTTGCCTGGGGGTGATTTAAGAAAAGATATGGAAACTTTGAAGTTGAATATTAAGTGTAAGCCAACATATGCTTGGGTTAGTATTTTCCAACCGTATCCTGGAACTGAATTAGAAAAATATTGTAAAGAGAATGGATATTTAGAAGATATTAATTATGATGATATTGCAAGTAATTTTTATGAAAGAAGTATTTTGAATATAGAAGATAAAAAGAAAATAGAACATTTACAGAGGTGGTTTGGTTATACAGTAGAACATCCATTCCTATATTACAGTGGTTTGTTAAAACTTTTTATTAGTTTCCCTAGGTGGAAAGGTTTGAATAGATGGTACAGAAATTTATATAGGAATTTTAGAGATAGGAAAGATAATGAATTGTATGGGGTGGAGTTGAAATGATAATAAGAAGCAGAGCTCCTGTAAGATTAAGTTTTGCAGGCGGTGGAACAGATGTAAGTCCTTATACAGAAAAGAAAGGTGGAGCTATTTTAAGTACTACAATTAATAGGTATGTATATGGGACTTTAATTCCTAGACATGATGAAAATGTTAATTTAATGTCTGCTGATTACAAGAAAAGTATGGTGTTTTATGATGTTAATGAAATGAATTATGATGGTGATTTAGATTTAATGAAAGCTGTTGTTAGGGTAATGAAGCCAAAACATGGATTTGAGATATTTTTAAGGAGTGACATTCCTCCTAATACTGGTGTTGGTAGTAGTGGTTCTGTTGGAGTAAATTTAGTTGGTTTGTTTAATCATTTAATGGAGAAAAAATTAAATAAACATGAAATTGCTGAAACTGCTTATAAAATTGAGATAGAAGAATTAGGAAATGTAACTGGAAGGCAAGATGCTTATGCTGCTTGTTTTGGTGGATTGAATTTTATTGAATTTAAAGGTAATGAATTTGTAAGGGTTACACCTTTGAATATTAAAGAGGATGTTTTATTAGAATTGGAAAAACATTTGGTTTTAGCTTATATTGGAAAAAGAGGAGAGAGTGGAGATATACAAAAAGTTTTGAGAGAGCAAAAAGATGCTTATAGCGAAGAAGAGAAGATAAAAGTTTTAGATATGAAGAAACAGATGGCAATTGATATGAAATTGGCTTTAGAGAAAGGTGACTTAGATAAATTTGCTGAATTAATGAGTAGAGATTGGGAAGAAAAGAAAAAGTTACATAAAGGTTATGTTAGTGAGAAAGTTGATAGATTGCATGAAATTGGAATTAGGCATGGTGCTATGAGTGCTAAGACAACTGGGGCTGGTGTTGGTGGGCATATGTTGTTTTATTGTAAATCAAATAAAGAACATGAAGTTGTTAGAGCCTTAGAAAATGCTGGAGTAAGGGTTGTTGATTTCAGTTTTGAAAATGGTGGTTTGAAAATATGGGAGGTTAAGGAGAAATGGAAAGAGTCTTGATAACTGGTGTTGGTGGTTTTATGGGAAGTCATTTGAGTGAGTTTTTATTAGATAAAGTAGATGTTTATGGAACTTATTTTAAACCTACAACTGATATTACAAATGTAAAATGTGAAAAAGAAGAATGTGATATAAGAGATAGAAAAAAAGTAAAAAAGATAATTAAAAAAATAAAGCCTGGTAAGATTTATCATTTGGCTGCTCAAAGTTATCCTAAAATTTCTTGGGAAGATCCTTGGTATACAATGGAAACTAATGTAATTGGAACTGTTAATTTGTTTGAAGCTGTTAAGGAATTAGGAATAGAATGTAAAATATTGATTGCTGGCTCTAGTGCTGAGTATGGTTATGTTAAGGAAGAAGAGGTTCCTGTTAAAGAGAACAAATTGTTAAAACCTTTACATCCTTATGGTGTTAGTAAGGTTGCAAAAGAAAATTTAGCTTATCAATATTGGAAAAATTTTGGTATTAAAAGTATCACAATTAGGATATTTAACACAACTGGTCCTAGAAAAGTAAATGATGTTTGTTCTGATTTTTGTAAAAGAGCTATTGAAATTGAAAAAGGAAAGAGAAAAGATTTTCCTGTTGGTAATTTAGAAACTAAAAGAGCAATAACTGATGTAAGAGATACTATAGAAGGTTTTTATTTGGCTTTAGAAAAAGGAAAGGTTGGTGAGGTTTATAATTTAAGTGGGAATAAAGTTTATAGTGGTAAAAATATTTTGGAGAAAATTAAAAATTTAACTGGTTTGAAATTTAATGTTGTAGAGGATAAAAAATTATTAAGACCTTCTGAAGAGCCTGTGATTTTTGGTGATAGTAGTAAGTTTAAGAACGATACTGGTTGGGAACAGAAAATTGAATTAGAAAAAACTTTGAAAGATATGTTGGATTGGTGGAGAGAAAATGTTTAAAGAATATTTAGAAGATTTAAAAATTACAATGGAAAAAGTAGATTTAGAGAAATTAAATAGGATTATTAAAATTTTAAAAGAAGCTTATGAGGATAATAAAAGAGTTTTTATTTTTGGGAATGGTGGGAGTTGTGCTACTGCAAGTCATTTTGCTGAAGATTTGAGTAAGGGTTGTATTAATAAGAGATTTAGGATAATAAGTTTGACTGATAATATTCCATTGATAACTGCTTGGGCTAATGATAAGGGTTATGAATATATTTTTAGTGAGCAGTTAGAAAGTTTAATGGAGGAAGGTGATGTTGTTATTGGAATAAGTGGAAGTGGAAATTCAGAAAATGTTTTAAATGGGATAAAATTTGGGAATAGTAAAGGAACAACAATTGGTTTAACTGGTTTTGATGGTGGGAAATTAAAAGGAATCTGTAATGAGTGTTTAATAGTTCCTATGGAACATATGGGGAAAGTTGAGGATATACATTTGATAATAGCACATATGATAGTATATTATTTTATGGAAAATGAATAGAGCTGTTTTTTCAGATAGGGATAATGTATTGGTGGAAGATTTAGAAGGATATATTTATGAGATTGAGAAGTTTAAATTGTTAGATGGAATTATTGAAGGTTTGAGATTATTAAACGAAACAGATTATAAGGTTATTATAATTACTAATCAAAGTGGTATAGGATGTAGATATTATACAAAAGAAGATTATAAAAAATTTACAGAACATATGTTAAATATTTTTAGAAAAAATAGTATTAGAATAGATGAAATTTATTATTGTCCGCATCATCCAGATCTGAATTGTGATTGTAGAAAACCGAAGAGTGGTATGTTTGAACAAGCGAAAATAGATTTTGACATTGATTACAAAATGAGTTGGATGATTGGTGATAAAACAAAAGATGTTGAAGCTGGTAAGAATATTAAGGCAAAAACAATAGCTGTTATTGGTCCTGAACAGACTAGAGAAAAATTAGAGAAGGCAAACCCGGATTACATAGCAGATAATCTTTTGGAGGCAGTTAAAATAATTTTAGGAAGATGAAAGCTTTACTTTTGGTTGGTGGATTGTCAACAAGGTTAAAAGAAATAGCTAAAGAAACACCTAAATGTATGTTGGATATAAATGGAAAACCTTTTTTGTATTATCAGTTTGAGAATTTGAAGAAATATGGGATTAAAGATATTGTTTTGTGTGTGGGTCATTTAAAAGAGAAAATTGAGGAATCTTTTGGTGATGGAAGTAGATATGGAGTTAATATTGAATATTCTAAAGAAAAAGAAAGATTAGGAACTGCTGGTCCTATTAAATTAGCAAGAAGATTTATTGATGGAACTTTTATTTGTATGAATGGTGATTGTTTTACTGATGTTAATTTTAATGAGTTGTTAAAAAAACATAAAAATAAAGCAACTTTAACTATAAAGAAAATTCATGACTGTAGTGATTATGGTACTGTTGAGATAAATAAAGAAGGAAAGGTTTTAGCTTTTAAAGAAAAAGAAAAAAAGTTTAATGGTTTTATTAATGCTGGGGTTTATGTTTTAGAACCTGAAACAATAGATTTTATTAAAGATGGTGAGGTTAGTATAGAAAGGGAGGTTTTTCCTGTGATGGTTAAGAAAGGATTAATAGGAAGTTATGAACATGAAGGTGATTTTATAGATATCGGTGTTCCTGAAAGATATAAATATTTTAAGAGATTTGTGAAAGATTTATAAAGATATTGCTAATTCTTTTTTTATATGATATCCATTATAATAACCTCTTATAAGGAAAAAGAAAGTATTGGAAAAGCTATAGAAAGTTTTGTAAAACAGAATATTAAGGAGGATTATGAATTAATAGCTGCTGCTCCTGATGAAGAAACTGGAAATGAGATAAAAAAATATGAAAGAAAGTACAAACATGTTAGATATTTTAAAGATAAAGGTAAAGGGAAAATGAGTGCTTTAAACGAGTTGTTTAAAGTGGCTAAAGGTGATATTTTGATTTTGAGTGATGGTGATGTTTTTGTAAGTGAAGATTCTGTTAAAAATATTTTAGATAAATTTAAAGATGAAAAAATAGGATGTGTTACAGGAAGACCTGTTTCTTTGAATAATAAAAAAGATAAAATGGGTTATTGGAGTCATTTACTTTGCGATGCTGGTGCTCATTTAACAAGGAAAGAGAGAAGTGAAAGGAATGAATATATAACGTGTAGTGGTTATTTGTTTGCTTTTAGGAATATGATTAAGGAATTTCCTAGAGATGTTCCTGAAGATGCATATATTCCTTTTTGGTTTTTTAGGAAAGGATACAAGATAGGATATGTTCCTGAAGCAGAGGTTTATGTTAAGTATCCTGATAATTTCAAAGAGTGGATGGAGCAAAAAAAGAGAATTGCTAAAGCTTATGAAAATTATAAAAATATTACTATAGAAGGTGAGAAAAGTCCTATGATGAAAAGCTTTTTAAGAGAATTAATAGAAGGTCCTGGAAAGGCCTTTAGTTATCCAAAGAATTTTAGAGAGTTTATCTGGACTTTAGAATTAATTCCAGCTAGAGGGTATATGTGGTTCTTGAGTTTTTATGAAGGTAAAGTTAAAAAAGAAAAACATAGAGATAAATGGAAAAGGGTTGAAAGTAGTAAGTAGAGTAGAGAAATATTTATTAAGTTAATGGTAATTAGTTTTAAAATGGTAGCAAATGTAATACCTGGAATTACTTTAGCATCAATAGAAAGAACAAAGTGGGATATTATCCCTAGAGATTTAATGGGATAGTTGTTGATTCTTTTGAAGAATTACAAAGATTATTGCCAGAAGATGATAATAGTGGAAAGGTTTATTTAAGGATACACGAAGATGGTATTAAATTTGCTGATAGGATTGATTTAGGTTTTGATAGATATTCTAGAGATGATAAATTATTTGGAAGTGGGCATGGTGATGTAGCATATGGTTGTCCTAAATGTGAAAAAATAATTATTGGTCCTCCAAGAATAGAAGGAAATACAGGGAAGGGTGTTAGTTGTTATTGCACTAATTGTGGTGCAAATATATTGAGTAAAACTTTAATTCATTCGTAAATATTTTACGAAAGTTATAAAAACAGTTACAAATTTTCTTAAAATTATGAAATTAAGCATAATAATTCCTGTTTATAACGAAGTAAAGACTGTTGAAGAGGTAATAGAAAAGGTTAAGAAATTAAAAATAGATAAAGAGATAGTTGTTGTTGATGATGGGAGTATAGATGGAAGTAGAGAATTATTAAAGGAAATTAAAGGCATTAAATTAATTCTACATGAAAGGAATAT
>CAYQQE010000025.1:0-7470 GCA_964419915.1 Candidatus Woesearchaeota archaeon | reverse complement strand
TTTAATCTAATTTTTATTATGGCTAATAACATCTTAGGAACATCTTTTGTTATTTTTACTGTTGATCCACCTTTGTTTTCCCATATAATTGGTTCTTCTTTTATTTTGAAACCTTCTCTGTTTAATTTATAGAGCAAGGCTGCATCAAATGAAAAATTAGTAACTTCTATTTCTGGTAATATTGCTAAAATAACATTTCTTTTGAATATTTTAGAAGCACATTGTGTATCTTTGAATGGTAGATTTAGTATTAATCTTACTAGTATGTTATATGCTCTTCCTAGAATAATTCTTATTAAGTCTTGTTTCTTTATTATTACTGAACCCCTCAACCATCTCGAGCCTATAACTGCATCACAATTTTCTATTTTTTTTGTTAAATTGAACAAATCTTCTGGTTTTACAGAACCATCTGCATCTGTATAAGCTATTATTGAACCTGAGACTAGTTTAAAACCTTCAATTATTGCACCACCTTTTCCTAATTTTTGTGGATAATTTTTGTATTTTACTTGTGGATTTTTTTTAGAAAATTTTTCAACTATTGATAATGTGTTATCTGTACAGCCATTTAAAACAACAAAGATTTCAGAGTCTTTATCTTTAAAAAAATCTGTATAACTAGTTAAAGTTTGTTCTATTCTTTTTTCTTCATTATATGCAGGTATTATTATGGAAAACATTTTTACCAGTAGTATATAATTGAAAATGCTGCTAGGAATAATTCGAAAATTATTAAGGTTAAAACAACATCATTTTCATATACTTTTGATTTTATTTTTTTAAGTATTTTTATTATTATATGTGTTAGAGAACCTATTTTTTTTATTTCTAATGAATTATCTGGTTGCGGTTCTGCAAAACATTCTGTTTTGAATTTGTATTTTGCTTTGATGAAAAATTCTACGATGTAAGGTATGAATAAAATTAAAGCAATACGTTCCATATTTCCTATAATTGCGATGATAGCTATTAAAGCTCCAATTGGGTATGTTAGAGTGTCTCCTGGAAATATTTTTGCTGGAAACTTGTTATAGAAGAAAAATGCTATTAATGATGCGACCATACCAATTGCTATAACAGCAACCCACCCATAACCACTTCTCCATGCAATGAAACCTAGGGTAGCTAAAATGATAGCACCTAATGATGTTTCTAAACCATTATAACCTGCTAACATATTGAAAGCATTTGAAAAGAAAACGATGAAGATTGGAATAAACAAGAAAGGGTAAAACAAACCAATATCTATTCTTCCTACAAGAGGTATTGAAATAATTGAGTTACCTGCATTGATAACAATAATTGGTAGGGCTGCTAATAAAGTTAGCAAAGGTTTTTGGTATTGTTTAAGACCAATTTTCCATCCTAAAATATCATCAATTAAACCAATGATAGTTAAGATTAATAAAGAAGATAATAAGGCCATTGTTTGTAGTGCCCTTTCTAAACTTTTGAAATAGAACATTTCTATTGCTATTAATAGTAAAATTCCTAAAAGAAAACCGATGATTACAGACAAACCACCCATTTCTACTACTTCTGGTTTTTCATATTTATTCATGTCTTTTGCTGTTAAGTTAACCTGTTTTGCTCTTTTAATCCAGTAAGGAATAATTAAAAGTGTTGTTATGAAACTTATTACAAAGCATATGAAAAATATTAGCTTCATTTTAGAAGAGAAATTTTAGATAGATATAAAAAGATTGTTATTATAATTTATATAGATCTTCTGAGGGGAATTTTGATTCGAGGTATTCTGGTTTAAATTTAATATTTGAAGGGTAGTCAATCTTCCAAATTTTCAAAGGTCCAATAAATCTTCCACCATATAAAGCTAAAGGAGCATTTTGTTTGTCATTATAAACTTCTGTAAATCCTTCCCATTTTCTATCCATTAGATACATTTGAGCAAATAATGTTTTTTTGGTTCTTGGCGAAATATAGATTAAAGAACCTATTAAATTTGTATTTCCTGTTCCTGGTTCTATTACAGGAAGCATTCTTAAACACGCATCAATTCCAGAATCAAATTCTATTAAAGTATCCTGGAAATAAACACATTTAACTGGTATGTCTGTTCTTTGATTGTTGTAAATCATAATTGCTTTTGGCTGTTCTATAATAAGTTTATCAGTTATCTTTACTGGTATTATAAATCCTAAAATTCCAGATGAACCTCTTGGATATAGTTTACCTTCGTAAACAATATCTTCATCTAGAGCTGTACTACCTTCATAAAAATAAAGAGTCTTATCTCTTGTTTCTTGGATTTGTTGGTTGTTCATTGTGAAAATATTAAACCAAGAAACCCTGTCATAATTTTTATCTGAACCTATGCTTGCATATGCACCATATTTTCCTAATTCTTCTGATACTATCAATAAATATGAGGCATTATGAACTTTTAAAAATTCTAAAGCTTCTATAGATGAAGATCCTGTAAGAACATATCTTCCTAATAAATGATTCCAATAAACTCTATAGTTACCGCCATCTAAGATTGTTGCTCTGTTGCCCATTGTTTGTATCCAATAACCATAGTCCCACCAGTGAGCGAAAACTGATTCTTTTGGTGTATTTTTTTGGACCCAGGCCATTGCACTTTGCCATTGGGAATCAAAAGATGGCCCTGTGACTTTAACAGTTTGATAACTAATATTTGTAAATGTAAATAAAGTTAGATATAAAACTAAAATTATGCCTATATAAGATGATATTCTAAAAGATTTTGTTTTGATTTTTTTAGATTTATTATACCAAACAATAATTAGATAAGAAGCTAGAACTGTGGTAATTGGTGCAAAAGCAAAAATTAACCTTGTAGCTGTTCTTGCTGAAACAATACCAAGTAAGAACCATATAAAAATAAAACTATATTTTTTATCAATTTTTGTTATTTTTAGGAAAGTTTCTTTATCCCTGTAAAAGGTATAGATGTAAAATGAGATTAGTACTAAACCAAATATTATTAGAGATCCAGCATAAAGAAAGCGCGAAATTGTGTTATCCCCATTTAACAAAGAAGAACCTGAATATCTACTTAAAATAAAAAATGAGATAAAGAGAGAGTATAAACCAGTTAGATACCATTTATATTGTTTTATATTCTTAATCAGTTTATAAAATAGAAAAACAGAGCCCATTAAGAATAATAAGAAATATAATTTACCTAAGGAAATTTTAAGAAATAAGAACTTTATTGTTCCACCAAACTCTTGTATCCATGTGGTAAAATATGGTTGATGGCGTTCAGCAACTGTTAGTTCGAATCTTGTGGTTCCTGCTGGGTGTATAACAAATTCATCATAAATATCTGAGAATTGTTGTAAGAAAAATAGAGGACCTAAGAAAATTGAAACTATTATTACTAATAAAATTCCTGATATTACAAGATTGATTATACTTAGTGGTGCTTTTTGTTTTAGTCTATCTTTTACTTTTAGCAGATCTAATTTGAATACTAAGAAATCTATTAAAGCAATAAACAGAACTAATAAAGAAACATTGAAAACAAATGATGAAAGGATTCCTTTAAAACCACCCCATCTTGAAGCAAAGTTAATAATTAATATTATGTAAGTTATTAACCATGAAATGTAGAGATAAAAATCATGCTTTGTGAACTTATTAAGGAAGATTTCTATTAAAGAGGCTACTGGAATTATTAATAAGATGTAGCCTACACCACCCCAAGCCATACCTAAAACACCTGTTGCTAGACCTGATAGAACACCAAAAAGAATATTGTAATGAATTTTTTTAGATTGCCAACCTATAACATAAAGGTACAAAGTTAGGAACATTAAAAACATACCTAGTGGTTCTTTATCTGAGACACCTGCTGTTGTTCTGTAGATGAATGCTGGTATTACTGAGAGGAACGCTGAAGAGAGTAAAGCAATTTTGTAATTGAACAATCTTTTAATTAAGAAGTAGAATATGATTAATGAGAGAATAAAAAAAACAACTGGATAATAGATAGCTCCTTGTAAGACTGTAAATGAATGATTGAAAATCTTGAAGAATTTATAAACATAAACAATGACATATGAAACTGTTGTTCCTGTAACTCTTGGGTCTATACCTAAAGGATAATTTCTCATATAATCAATTGCCATTAATTTTCCGTGTTCTGCTATGTATTGAGCATACCTATAGAAAACAAATGAATCTATGTCAGGAAGAACATTTTTTAATAAATAAATATTTCTTGTTCTTATAAAAGCGCCTATAAATGTTATTATAACTAGTAGAATATATGATAAAATATTTTTATTTGTTTTGAAATAATTTAAAATATTTTTCTTTCTGTCTTCAATTTTATCCATTTTCAAAAGTTAAAAAAAGAGGGGAGTTATATACATTTCGGTTAATGCAGCAAAAATTAACATTAGGATAGCTATTATAAATAGATCCAGAGCATCGAAAAGTATATGTTTGAATTCTTTATCATCTACATCATGTCTTACAATCGCTACTGAAATAATACCTCCGGCTAAACCACCTATAAAATATGCTATGATCTCTGGAATTCCATGAATTAAATATCTTAATAAAGACAAGGAAAATATATGAAAATAACCTGCTGCTTTTAAAAATCCCAGCTGTTGAGCATACACACTTATATTGTTTCTGAAGAATGTACCAATAGCAGCTGCTATTACTGAAGCATTCCATGTTAGGATAAAAATTGCTCCTGCTCCATAGAAAAAAGCAAATAAAATGCAAAAAATTAAGACTCTTGTGTTGTTTGATAATAGTTGCATGAATAATTGAAAGTCTTGTATTAAATTTCCTGTGATTCTTGCATTGATATTGTTGATGGTTTGTATTTGGACACTGAACAGGTTTTCAACATAAGAAGCTGGGAGTACTGTGTACCAAAAAGAAAGAGCGACAACAAAACCTAGGAAGAGAAATATTAATGTTGTTATTGCTCTACTGTGTTGTTTTAATAATTTGGTTTCACTTTTGATTTCGATGTCTTTTTTTTCTTCTGTTCTCATTGTTCTGTACATAAAAGGTATTGTTGCTAAGACTGTTAAGAAAACCATGATTAATGAAGATTGTTCTTTAAAAATCCAAATGCTGAAAAATAAAGCTATAGATGAGTAAAGACAACCTAAAAAAAACATTTGGTATGGTGTTTTTTGCGCTTTTAATGGTGATGTCATTGATTCTAATACCATAGAAGAGAAGATTGTATTTTGGGTTTAAATAATTTGTTGTTTTTGTAGGAAAAGATTTATTAATGTTTTGTAAATTTTAGTTTATAAAATGAAAAAATATGGTATTAGTGCTTTTTTTCCTGCTTATGGTGATGAAAAAACAATAGGAAAGATGGTTTTAGATATGTTGGAAGTTTTGAAAGAGATTAGTAATGATTATGAGGTTATTGTTGTGGATGATGGTGGACCTGATAGAAGTGGGGAAATAGCTGATGAATTAAGTAAGAGGTATAAAGAGGTTAGAGTTATACATCATGAGAAAAATAAAGGTTATGGTGGTGCTTTGAAATCTGGATTTTATAATTCTAGAAAAGAATTGGTGTTTTATACTGATGGTGATGCACAGTATGATGTTAGAGAGATTAAGAGATTGTTACCCTATATTGAGGAATATGATGTAATTAATGGTTATAAAATCAAAAGAAATGATCCATTTTATAGGATTGTTTTTGGGAGATTGTATCATTATTTTGTTAAGTTTTTATTTGGGTTAAAGATTAAGGATGTGGATTGTGATTTTAGATTAATGAAAAGGAAAATTTTTGATAAGATAAGATTAGAAGAAGATGGTGGGATTATTTGTGTTGAATTGGTAAAGAAATTGCAGAATAATAAGTTTAAAATAAAAGAGGTTCCTGTTCATCACTATGCTAGAGAAGGAAGTTCTCAATTTTTTAGGTTGAATAGAATTTTGAGAGTTATTAAAGATGTTTTTAGATTAAGATGGAAGATGTGGAATGGCTAATATATACTAAAACCACTAAATTCTTATAAATTCTTTTGAAATTTTTGAGAATATGAATGGGAAAAAGATCTTAATAATAGGTGGAGCTGGTTTTATAGGAAGCAATTTAGCTAGAGAGTTATGTAGAGATAATAAGGTAACTATTATAGATAATTTTTCAAATAGTAAAGAAGAGAATATTAAAAATTTAAATATTGAAATTAAAAAATTAGATATTACAAGAGATGATTTAAATGAGGTTGTTAAGAATAAAGATGTGATATATCATTTAGCTAGTTATCCTGGGCATTTAGAAAGCGTGGAAAATATTTTTGATGATTTAAATGTTAATGTTAAGGGTACTTTAAATTTATTAGAGGCTTGCAAGAAGAATAATAGAAAAGTAAAAATAATCTATACTGGAACTAGAGCGCAGTATGGTGAAATAGAATATACACCTGTGGATGAGAAACATCCTTTAAATCCTGTTGATGCCCAAGGAATTACAAAACATGCTGCTGAGCAATATTTGAGATTGTACAATAGATTTTATAACATGAAGTTTGTTTCTTTAAGGTTAACAAATGTTTATGGTATTAGTGTTAGTAAAAAAGATTCAGGAGTATTACCTATGTTTATTAAGAAAGCAATGGAAGATGGAATATTAAATGTTTATGGTGGTGGAAGAAATTTAAGAGATTTTAATTATGTAGACGATGTTGTTAAAGCATTGATTTTAGTTGGAGAAAGTGATGAAGCAAATAATGAGGTTTATAATTTAGGTGGTGATGTGATGAGTATTTTGGATATTGCTAAGAAAATAATTAGAATTGTTGGTAAAGGACAATTAAGAATATGTCCATATCCTGAAGGTATAGACAAAATAGAGGTTGGAGATTATATAGCTGATATTAGGAAAATTAGGAAATTAAGATGGAAAGCAGAAGTTGGATTTGAGGAAGGACTAAGAAAGATTATTGAATATTATAAGAATGATAGAAATTATTGATTTAAGGAAGGAGTATGAGAGTATTAAAGATGAGGTAGATAATGCTATAAAAAAAGTTTTAGAATCTGGAAATTTTATTTTAGGTGAAGAAGTGGAAAATTTTGAAAGAGAATTTAGTAAATATTTAAATGTGAGATATGGTGTTGGTGTTAATTCTGGAACAGATGCTTTGTTTTTGAGTTTGGTTAGTTTGGGTGTTAAAGAAGGAGATGAAGTAATAACTGTTGCTAATACTGCTTTTCCCACTATTGCTGCTATTTTTATGGTTAAAGCTAAACCTGTTTTTGTTGACGTAAAAGATGATTATAATATTGATGTTGATAAGATAAAAGAAAAAATAACAAATAAAACTAAAGTTATTTTACCAGTTCACTTATATGGAAATCCTTGTGATATGGATGAGATAATGGAAATTGCTAAGGAAAATAATTTGAAGGTTGTAGAGGATTGTTGTCAGGCTCATGGTGCTGAATATAAGAATAAAAAAGTTGGTGGTATAGGAGAGG
>CAYQQE010000024.1:0-8005 GCA_964419915.1 Candidatus Woesearchaeota archaeon | reverse complement strand
AACGAGGTCATCATGATGGTTTTGATATTTATGAAGTAAAGAGTTACACCACAACAAGAAATAAACAACATTGTGTAACAGATTGTGTAGTTAATATAGATGACGAATATTATGCATTAAAAATTATGGCACCATCAAATGGATATACTTGGTTAACTTTACATTACTCTTGTGAGGAACAATAAAAATTTTTCTTTTTATTTTGTAAGATTATTTAAAAATAAAATATTTTTTGGTTTTCCCGACTTGTGAATATTTAATCTTAGGAATATAGATCAATCTAAATATTATAAAAACTTTAAAAGAATGATTTAACAACTATAAATACCAAAAAGCATTTAAACAAATTTCACTTTTTCTAAAATAATGAATCAAAAACTAATTTCATATATCAAACAGGAACTAAACAAAGGAAAAAACATAGAATCTATTAAAATGTCTCTATTAAATTCTAATTATCCATTAAAAGAAATAGAAAATGCAATAAAAGAAATAAAAAAACCAAAACAACTTAAAAAGCCTTTAATTCCTTTACTACAATCAAAAAACATTTCCTCTTATTTACCAATAGGCTCAGTAATTTTATTAATAGCAAGCTCCTTCCTGTATTACCAAACAAAAATTAATTTAAGTAATTGTAATAGCATACAAAAAGGAATAACAAAACTTCTAGGAATAACAATTTTTGAAGGGACAAAATGTAACCTACTAAACATAAGATCAATTTTATTCTTAATAGTCATGATTTTAACAGCAATCACAACAATTTACTTAATATATGAACATTTTAAAAAAGGTTAAATAACCAATTTCTTTCCATTATCTATTAAATGAACATTCTTACCTAACTCATAACCAATTTCCTTAGCCAACTCAACCAAAGCTACTTTCTTTTCCTTATTACCATGTGCTGGTATAATATTCAAAGGTCTCACCATTTCTATTAAATCTCTCAAATCTTCCTTGCTTGCATGTCCACTTACATGTATCTTCTTAAACATCCTCACACCCTTCTCCTTTAACTTCTTCTCTAAAATCTCTCTATTCTTCTCGTTTGTAGAACTTGGAATTGTCCTGCAAGAAAAAACAACATGATCTCCACTTAAAAATTTAAAAGGCAATTTATCATCTGCTAAAGTTACTAATATCGAACCAGGTTCACCCTGATTACCAGTACAAACTATCAAATATTTACTCCTATTTTTCTCAATTATCTTAAACCTCTTTTTAATCAAATTTTTATAACCCACAACTTCCACACCCAAGTGCACCAATTTCAATTTCTCAGCAGCATCAACATACCTAAACAAGCTTCTTCCTAATAACACAACTTTCCTATTCATTCTCTTACCAAAATCAACAATACTTTTTATCCTTGCAATATGACTAGAAAAAGTAGTTACAACAACTGCTTTACCATGATTTTCAGTACCAAATAAAACATCACATAACATTTCCCTAGCAACTTTCTCACTAGAAGTTTTCCCTTCTACTTCAGCATTCGTACTATCAACAATCAAAGCAATAACATTCTCTTTCTCTAATTCTCTTAATCTTTTATAATTTGGTTTTTTACCTAAAGTAGGACTATTATCAAATTTAAAATCATTAGCATACAAAACAACACCTTTTGGAGTATGAACAGCAATCATTACAGTTTGTAAAGTAGAATGTGTCATTTTAATAAATTCTATCTTAAAATTATCAGAAATCTTAATAAAAGAATTAACATTTAATACCTTTATCTCATTTTTCAACTTTATTTTTTTATCATCAGCGATTCTATTCAAAATTTCAATAGTATATGGAGTTCCTAATAATATAGCATTTTTATACTTTCTAGCCATATAGGGTACAGCAGCAGAATGATCCAAATGAGCATGGCCGATTACAATTGCTTTTACTTTATCTTTTAAATCATCAATAACCTTATCATCTGGAACAGCACCTATTTTTATTAAATCATTAACACTTAATTTCTCTATTTCCTCTTCATAACCAATTATTTTCTCTAAATGAATGCCCATATCTAACACAACAACCTCATCACCTACTTTCAAAGCAGTCATATTTTTTCCAATCTCTGTATAACCACCAATACAAAATATCTCTATTTCCATCTATATTTTAGAGAATATAGTTATTTAAAAAGGTTTAGTTTTCAACTGGAATGGTAACAAATCAAATTCTTAACTTCTTCCAAATTTTCTCTCTATCTAACCACAACACAAACAATCCAATTAGATAGCCAAACAACCCTCCAAAAACAACATCTGAAGGATAGTGCATCCCTAAATAAACTCTACTAAACAAAGTTAAAAATGCAAACACAAACAACCAAACTCTCAATTTCTTATACTTACTGCCAAATATCACAGCACCTGCAAAAGCAGTAAAAGCATGACCAGATGGAAAAGAACTATTCATCCAAACCTTACCAAATTGTCTAACTCCTTCTAAAGCCACAAATGGTCTATCTCTAAAAAATACACCCTTAAATATCAAATCACAAATCAAAAACTTCAAACCTAAAGCAATCAAGAACATAAAAAACAATTTTTTCCCATTTTTTTTATCTAATACCCAACTCAACAAACCAATAACAATAAATATTGCTCCAAATTCACCTAACCAACTAATAATCAACATAAACCAATCTAAATAAACATTTCTTATACCATTCACCAAATAAAACAATTCAACATCAACCATTCTAAATTTATCAACAATTACCTCTTTTTATGAACTGCTATATACCTTCTTATAAAATAATTAACAAAGCCATCCTCTTCCCTATCGAAAGCAATATAATAAGATTTCCTTTTCTTATATTCAATAATTAACATAGGATAACCATTCCACCACAAAACATGATTCATCAATAATCTCCCAATTCTACCATTACCATCTCCAAATGGATGTATTTTCTCAAATCTATAGTGTAATCTTGCTGCTAATTCAACAGGATTCATTTTCACACTAACAAACTTAATAAAATCATTCATCAATTTCTTAATATCTTGCCAATCAGGTGCTCTATAATTCCCAACCAAAACCCCATAATGTCTATATTCTCCAGCTATATCTTTTTTAGTTTCTTTAAATATTTCATAATGCCATTCTAATATTAATTTATTTGTTATCTTCCTTTTTTTGCTTATCATATCCAAAAAAACATTGTAATGAGCTTCAGTTTCTTTGACATCATACAAAAACCTATTAGGAGCAATTTTATTTTGAATAATTTCCCTAGTTTCTTCTAAAGTAATTCTAGAACCCTCAATCGCATTAGTATTATATGTAAAAGCAATACCTATTCTCTCTTTTTCTTTTTCTTTAATACTCTCAGGAAGTTTTTTCCATTCCTCTTGAAAATTTTTATTTATTTCCTCTAGTTTAGCATAAATTATTTTCTTCTTTTTTATTTCTAAGTCTCTCTTAATATCTTCAATATTATTAGGAATTTTCCTACCAAGATACATATCTTTAGTTATAACCTTGCCTTGTTTTCTAAAAGATTCTCTTAAATAAAAATAATTTCTTTTTCCTTTTTTCTTTTTAATTATCCTCATCAAAAATAATTACCCCTACAGTTATTTAAATTTTTCTATTTTTGAAAAAATTGTAAGGGTAAAATACACCTATTTTCATTCAAAAACCAAACTCCCATAACCAACAAAATTTTTATAATCCTCAACAACATCACCAGAACTATAATAATGCAATATCCTCCCACTTTTACTTCCCATTTTCTTAACAGCTTCTATTCCTACAACAATCACATTACCACCACAAATTGTTTTATCCTTTTTAAAATCAAAAAATTCTTTGCTTTTCAATTTACTTACTAATTCCATTGCTTTCTTATCCATTCCATAAACACTTTCTTTTAAATTATACCTAAAAGGCAAATAACCATAATTTTTACCAACATGGCTAAAATCAGAACTTACTATAACAATCACATCTTTAAAACCCCCTAAAACCTCTCCAAATTTTTTCAATTCTTCATAATCATCACAATTAACCAAAATAGGTAATATTCTTAGTTCTTTTAATTTATTTTTATTAACAAACTGTAAAAATGGTAATTGCACTTCAATACTATGTTCCCTAATATGCGTTTCCTCATCAACTTTCAATTCTGATTTCTTCATTAATTTATCAGCAAAATCTCTATCAACTTTAACAGCACCAAAAACACTTTCCCAATCTTCTAAAGAACAAACAAATTTTCTTCCAAAACCAGCATGATTAACCCCTAATATCACATATGTTTTAGCAAATTCAGCTTCAGCAATTTCCTTATAACTCCATGCCATTCCTCCACCTGAAAACATATAACCAGCATGAGGAGCTATAACACCATAAATTTTCTTATGCCTTTTAACAGGTAAATCTCCAGGTCCAAATCTTCCAGTAAAACATCTATCTATTTGCTCATCTAATTTCTCAGAATCACTTTCATAGAACTGACCATCAAAAACAGCTTTCCTCATAATATCAAAGAATTCTAATAAAATATAAAAACTTAACTGAAAAAAAATCAAAGCCAAATATTCCGAAGAATATCTGATTGCTCTTTATTGATGTCCGAAGCTTGAATTCCAAGAATCCAAAGATCAATGAAATCCAAATTCTCCCATCAGTCAATTATCCTAAACCAATAATGATATTTAAATTTATCGCAGAAATTATAGAAAATTATTCAACAATAAAATCTTCCATTTTCCCTTTAAAGTCTTTATCAGCTTTTATCACACCAGTTTTCTTCAAATATTCCCTAGCCAATATCCAAAAAACCAAACCTAAACTCTTCTTACCCTTATTATTACAAGGAACAACTAAATCAATAAGATTAGCCTCATTATTAGTATCGCATAAAGCGATTATAGGTATACCAATTTTAATAGCATCCCTAACAGCATTTCTGTCAGGCCATGGATCTACAACCATTAATAATTTAACTTCAATAAAACTCACTAATCCAGGATTTGTTAATATTCCAGGTGGATATCTTCCATTTAATACCCTTATACCAGTCATCTTAGAAAACAATTCAGCAGCTCTCCAACCATTTTCTCTTCTACAAGCAACCAGTACTTCTTCTGGTTTGTATTTACTTATCATATCGGCAGCTAATTCTATCCTCTTATTTATTTCCTGAATATTTAAAACAGCTAAACCATCAGGTCTTACTTTGTAAATAAATGAACCCATATACTTATTCCTAAATTTAGTACCTATATGTAATCCAACTTTTAGGTATTCTTCTAAAGGTACTAAAAATTTTTCTTCCACCATTCCAATAAAAATAAAAGAACCCTTTTTAAAACTTTTTGTTTTAAAACAAATATCTTAAAATAAGTAAATTATTTACTATAAATATTATCATGATGATCAAAGTCATCAAAATTTATTGTGCCTATAGCTTTATCATACTGAAACACAAGGACAAAATGACCAATATGAACTCGCTTCGAGTCTTTCATATTATATCTTAAATTTTTATAATGCTCAATATCCTGGCATTTGATAATCTCTTCAATCTTCTTTAAAAGTTGATCATAAAGTGATTTATCTTTCTTAGATAATTTTTTCATTACTCCTTGAAGATGTTCACTCGTTCTCCATTTATACATATTCCCTCTTTTAAATAGTAGATTTTCTCAATTGGTCTATAGAATTAAAGTTAATATACTTTCCTTTCCTTATTCTCTTGAGTTTTTCTAAGTATTCAGGTCTCAATTCAGGTTCATTCTCCTCTTTGATATATTTCTCTACAACAATCTGTATTGCTTCTCCTTTATCCTTTAAACCATATTTAGCCTTTACAACATTTAATACTCTATTTGTATTTTCATCAATTTCGACTAATGCTTGTACCATATTACATCACCTTATTTTGACTAAGTTAGACTTATTTATATATCTTTTGGTTATAAAATCAACACTCATATCACAACTCAAAATCTAAAGGTTTTACTTTTTATTCAAATAATTTTATATAAAAAAGAAAAAGAAATTATCTCTTAGTACCTTTCACCAAATCTTTTATCAAAGATTCTGCTTCTCCTTTCAAGCCTAAGCCTAAACCAATTCCTAAGGCTATTGCTATTCCAATTGCTAATGCACCGACCAACAACAAGAATGTATTTTCTAATATTGAAACATTTAAACCCATTTGTCTTAGAGCAATAACAGCTATAAAGAATAAAATCAAAGCTCTAACTATTGTTGTTAATAATCTAATACCCCAGACTCTCGCTTTTAACATTCTTTCTCCAACATATGTTGATATATAAACACCAAATACCAACACTATTAAACCAACAATAGCACTTGGTAACCATCTAGCCAAACTCCATATCAAATCAGAAATAATCCCTAAATTCAACAAACTTGGCTTCATTGCCTCAGCTAAGAATAATATGAAAATATACCATTTAGTTATGCCACCTGATAATTCAGATAAGTTTATAGTTCCTAAAGCCCTATCCAACCCCAATTTCTTCATTTGTCTATCTAAACCAGCTCTTTCTAAAACAACTGCTATGGCATGTCCAACAACAACAGAAACAAAATAACCAACGATAAGAATAATTAATGCTCCTATCAAACCAGGCAACTTATCTACTAAAGAATCCCAAATTCCTACTACAGGGTTTGTTAGTGCTTGTAAAGTATCAGTAAAAGTTGCTATCACCATTAAATACACCTCCTTTTATTTATAATGTTTAATATCCAAATAATTTACTTGTTTATAAACTTTACTAAAAAGAAATATCACTCAAAAATCAATAATTTTCTTAATACTTTTATGTTCTATTTCTTTTAATCTTTCTAATTTAATATTCCTTTCTTTCCCAGTTATTCCACACTTAATCATTTCTAATTCCCAACCAACAGCCAAATCTGCTATTCCATAATCCATTGTCTCACCAGATCTATGAGACATTATACATTTTATTCCATTTTTCTTAGCATAATCAACTACCTTTTTACATTCAATCAAAGAACCAATCTGATTTGGTTTTATAATAACACCATTTATTTTAGCTTTCTTCAATCTTTCTAAATTAGTGCAAATTAAATCATCACCGATAACTAAACATTTCTTGTTTATTTTCTCAAAACCTTTAAAATCATTTTCTTCTAATGGATCCTCAACACAAAATAGATCATAATCCTTAATTAACTTATTAACAAAGTCTATTTGTTGTTCTCTTGTTAATAATTTCCTTTTTACCTTTTCAGAAAAATTATTATATCTATATCCTATCTTATGAAACAAATTATTAGCAGCAAAATCCAAACCAATTTTAATATCAAAACCCAATTCCAAACTTGTACTCTCACAAACATTACTTAATATTTCTAAAACCTCTAAGTTACTCTTATTCGTTACTAATGCATTCTCATCATTCACCTTATTAGACCCTAATTTAATTTTTATTATAGTATAAATTCTTTTATTTGCAAAATTAGCATCAAAGAAAGTATCAGCCTTGCTAAAAACCAAAAACTCCTGAATATCAGTACTCTTGCCTTTAAAATGTAAACCTCCACCAACACAATTACCTAATGGCAAAGGCAATTTCTTCCCACCTAAAAATTTCCAAGGTTCTTTAAAACAATTTAAAATACCTAATTCCAAAGAAACAACAACATTACCACCTAAATTGTATTTCCCTAAAATATCTTCTACTTTCTCAAAATCCTCAAATTTTTCAATTTTTACTCCATCTAATTTCTCAAATTTATTCAGAAAATCAACAGCATAATCAACACCTTTAACAAATTCCTCAACCTCATACTTTCCTTTGCTTTTTCCTCTCCCAACACTTCCTTTACCACTTCCAATATCACTCTCAACTATTACTTCAATAACATCTTCACCTCTAGAATTTAATATTTTCCTGGATTTAACACTATTTATTATCATCTACCTTAAAAAACAAAAGAAGTATTTAAACTTTTATAAAATCACATTTTCCATTTCATC
>CAYQQE010000023.1:0-8158 GCA_964419915.1 Candidatus Woesearchaeota archaeon | reverse complement strand
CCTGTTCGGGGTAGTTGAAAATGTCGCCGAAGGCGACGCACAAAATTCTTAATTATTTTTCAAAAATACAAGCATTTTAAAACTAACAAATCTTTTCTCCTTTATCCATTAAACTTTTCTTAACATAAACATCCTTCCCATATCTAACAGCCATAGCAATACTATCACTAGGTCTTGCATCTAAGTCTAAAACTTTATTTCCCTGTCTAACAATAAACCTTGCCTTATAAATTTCATTTTCTACATCATCAATTTTAATCATTAATAATTCAATACCAAAACCATCAAAAATATCCTTCATTAAATCATGTGTTTGAGGTCTATAATCTATTTTTCCATTCATACCAGTATCAATAGAATAAATTTGCATACTATGTATTGGCATAATAATTCTTTTACAATTACCATCTAAAAACAATTTATCTGTATAACTAACATTAACCTTAACAAAATCTTTTGTAGATAACACAGGTAAATTTAAATCATCACTTAACATTCTCTCTTTCACTACCCCAAATTTCTCTAAACTAATTTGATTAGCACAACCACCCATAAACAAAATCAATAAAATAATCAAAATTTTTTTCATTTTTTAAAATACCTCAAAGCTCCTTCTAAATTTCCAACTTCTATTACTTTAATACCATCAATTTCAGTTTCACCTTCAACATATTGTGTCCTACAATATTCAATTTCATTTATCATCTCGCAAAACATTTTACTCTTATAATTTTTAATTTCATTACTCTGTCCTTTGGGTAATAAAAATATTTCAGCTTTACCTTTAGAAGCCTTTATTTTCTCTTTTACTCCTCCGATCTTCCCAATATCCCCGCTTTCATTTATAGTACCAGTAATCATCACATCATTCCTTAATTCTATATCACTTAAAAGAGATATAGTACTCAAAGCCATAGCAGCTCCAGCACTTCCTCCACCAACAATATCAGCATTTGTTTTTATTGAATAGGTTACATCAATGTTATCTAATTTAACATCTAAATAATCAGCAGTAGCTTTAACTGCTTGCCTTGAAGACCTTTGTAATTCGAGATCAGAATAAACTTTATTAATATTAACTAAAACCAAACCTTTTCCATTTCTAACACTCGTTGTTAAATTTACTAAAATACCACCTCCTTTGTTATCTATAGCCGGAGAATATATGGTAATAGTCTTCTCATTTTCTAACTTCGCTGTTTTCTTAAACATAACAAATTTTATACCAAATAAAACTCCAATCAAGAATATAAAAATAACAAACATTGCTAAATTATTCTTCCTTTTTAAAAATACCTTCTTTTTTGATCTCAAATTTCATCACCTTTTTTTCTGGCTTCAATAATTTAATCTTTCTAGGTTTATTCTCTAGTTCTATTAAACATTTACACCAATTCTTTAGCATATTTCCCCCTACAATATTAATCTTTCCATTAAAGTCACTATAAACCTGGTTTGTTAATATTACGGGCTTTCCTTTCCTTGTTATTTCTGCTAAAATCTTTAATTGTGTGTCTAAACCCTTATTTATCTTATAAACATCATCTTTCAATTCCTTTCTATAATAATAACCAATAGTATCTATTATCACCAAATCAAATAGATCTATTATCTCTAATAACTTTTCAATTTTTTTACATTGTTCTTTAAAATTATCAACCCTAACAACAAAAATGTTTTTTAATAATTCTTTATAATCATCTCCAACTAATTGTTTAAACCTTTCAACAGAAAACCCATTTTCAGTATCTATAAACACCACTTTACTATTTTTTGCTTTTTCAATAGCAGCTAATTTTGCTATTGTTGTTTTGCCACTTCCAGCAACACCATAAATCAAACTAATCTCATCTTTATATTCTCCTATTAACTCATTTAGAATCTCACAACCAGTCTTCATTAATTTTTAATACCAATTTACCTTAATATATCTATCTAAACCAAAACATTTATATACAACTTGTGTATACGAAACATATACACGAAAATGACAGATCTATTCAATACAAAAATTTTATGTAATATGTGTAATAAAGAAACAACCAAGTCTGAAATACTTAAAGAGGGATTCAGAATAAGAACAGCAACATGCCCTAATTGTAATAAACAATTCTTCCATCCTTTAGACTTAGAAGAATACAAAAACTTTAAAAAGCTTAAAAATAAGCAGTTCAGCGTTAAACTAAGGTTAGTGGGAAATTCATATGCCGTTTCAATCCCTAGAGAAATCATAAATTTCATAGAATTTGAAAATCAATTAGAAAAAGAATTTAACAATATGGTTCAACTATGTTTAGAAGAACCAGAAAAATTAAGTTTGTTTTTTAGGAGAACAAAATGAAAGAAATCCAATTAAAAGTCATGGAAGCTTTACAAGAAGAAGCTTACAAAGGTATCGTAAGAATTGATTCTGAAACAATGAAACAAATAGGTGTAAGACCAGGCGATGTAATCGAAATAGAAGGAGAGAGAAAAACAGTTGGTATCATAGATAGAGCCTACCCAACAGATATTGGCAATAAAGTTATCAGAATGGATGGTATTCTAAGAAGGAATGCAAGAACAAGTATTGGAGAACACGTTAAAATAAGGAAAGCAGATATCAAAGAAGCAAAAAATCTTACAATAGCTCCAGCACAAAAAGGTATAATGGTTCAAGCACACCCAGAAGTTTTTAGAAATGGTTTATTAGGAAGAGCTTTGTTAAAAGGCGACCTAGTTTCATTAGGTGGTACAACTAGGAGAAGAAGAACTCTAACAGGATCTCCATTTGAAGACATATTTGATGTTTTTGAACAAGGATTTATGGGATCTTTTAGTTTATCAGGTATTAAATTTATAGTAGCAGATACAAATCCAAAACAAGCAGTTATTGTTACAGAAGAAACCTTAATAAAAGTATCACCAAAATCAGTAGAAGTTACAGAAGAAAAAATTATGGACGTAACCTATGAAGACATAGGTGGTTTAGGAGAAGAAGTTAAACAAATAAGAGAAATGGTAGAAGTTCCTTTACGTCATCCAGAGATTTTTGAAACTATGGGTATTCAACCACCAAAAGGTGTTTTATTACATGGCCCACCAGGAACAGGTAAAACTCTAATTGCAAAAGCAGTTGCAAATGAATCAGAAGCTAATTTTATGTTAGTTAACGGTCCTGAATTAACAAATAAATTTTATGGTGAATCAGAAAAAAGAATTCGTGAATTATTTGAAGAAGCAGAAAAGAATTCTCCAACAATAATCTTTATAGACGAAATCGATGCTCTAGCTCCAAAAAGAGAAGAAACTTATGGTGAAGTAGAGAGAAGAATGGTAGCACAATTACTTGCTTGTATGGATGGTTTAAAATCAAGAGGCAAAGTTGTTGTTATTGGTGCTACAAACAGACCAAATGCCATTGATCCAGCATTAAGAAGACCTGGAAGATTTGATAGAGAGATTGTTGTCGGTGTACCAGATAAAAAAGGAAGATTAAACATTTTAAAAATTCACACAAGAAATATGCCTTTAACAAAAGATGTTGATTTAAATAAACTAGCAGAAATTACACATGGCTTTGTAGGAGCAGATCTAGAAGCTCTATGTAAAGAAGCAGCTATGAATGTTTTAAGAAAAATAATTCCAATAATAAAATTAAAAGAAAATCAAGCAATTCCAAAAGAAATTTTAATACAATTAAAGATTACTCAGAATGATTTCAAAGAATCACTAAAACTAGTAAGACCATCTGCAATGCGTGAAGTGTTTGTGGAAACACCAAATGTAAATTGGACAGATATTGGTGGATTAGAAAATATAAAACAAGAATTAAAAGAAACTATTGAATGGCCATTAAAGAATCCAGAAGCATTTTCAAGATTGGGTATTAAACCACCAAAAGGAATATTACTTTATGGTCCACCAGGAACAGGTAAAACCCTGATTGCAAAAGCAGTTGCAAGTGAATCAGAAGCTAATTTTATTCTAGTTAAAGGACCTGAGCTATTAAATAAATGGGTAGGTGAATCAGAAAGAGGTGTAAGAAAAATTTTTGAAAAAGCAAGACAAACAGCACCAACCATTATCTTTTTTGATGAATTAGATGCAATAGCACCAAAACGTGGTTTAGAACTAGGATCAAGAGTCACAGAAAATGTTGTAAATACAATCTTAGCAGAAATGGATGGTTTAGAAGAAATGCAAGATGTTACAATTCTTGCAGCAACCAACAGACCAGATATTTTAGATAATGCTTTGTTAAGACCTGGAAGATTAGACAGATTATTATTGATACCGCCTCCAAACGAAAAATCAAGAGAAGAAATTTTTAAAATACATACAAGAAACATGCCTTTATTGGATATAGACATTGAGAAACTAGCAGAAAAAACAGGAGGTTATGTTGGTTCAGATATTGAATCAGTCTGTAGAGAAGCAGCTTTACTAGCTTTAAGAGAAGATATAAACACAGATAAAATTACAAATAAACATTTTGAACAAGCATTGAAAAAAGTAAAACCTTCTATTTCAAAAGAAGCACTTAAAACATATCAAGAAATGGAAGAAACCTATTTGAAAGGAACAAGAATACTGCCAGCACCACCAGATTATATGGGTTGATGTTATGATGAATAATCTCAAGTCAAAACCTTGATCTCATTATCAATCAAAACAGTTTTTTCAGCTTGACTGACCATACCTTTACTCTCTTCAGGCAATAATTTATATTCTTTTATTATTCCATCTTTTTCTAAAAACCTTAAACCAGTTCTAACTTGAAACAAACCAAACTTCTTTACCAGCCATCTTTCAGTAAATGGTAAAGTTTTGTATTCTTTATCTATAAATTCCAAAATCTTTCTTGCATTATTATCTCTTACTGATCTTTTCTCCATTAATCTATAAACACCACAACTTTTTCCATCTATTACCTTACCAACACCATCAGTTGCAAATGGCTCTACAGCTATAACGTCTCCTTTTTTTAATTTAGTCTTATTACCATTATCAAAATTAGGTATTGTTAAACCAGCATGGATCATATATTTACCAACACTATGTCCTGATAAATTTTTTATAGGTGAAAAACCATAACTCCCTATAACCTCTTGAATTTTTTTACCAATCTTATTTACCTCTAAACCAACTTTCAAGATCTTAATTGCCTCTTCCAAAGCCTTTTCTGAAGCCTCAATTAACTTTTTATTGTTTTCACTTCCAACCTCTACAGTACAAGCAGTATCAACAACATAACCATCAACATGAACTCCAATATCCAATTTAACTAAATCACCTTTTTTTAATTTAGTTTCTTCATTTAATCTAGGAGAATAATGAGCAGCTATCTCATTTACACTAACATCAACAGGAAAAGCACATATACCTTTTAATTCCCTTATTTTTTCTTCAATCTTCTCAGCAATATCTAATAATTTAACATTTTCTTTTACTAACTTTTTACCATACTCTCTTGCTTCTCTAGCAATTTTTCCAGCTTCAACATAATTTTCCATCTAAAAGTCACCTAGCTTTTTTTGCTCTTTAAGTAATTTTTCTTTATCAACACCAAAAACCTCAAAAATTCCCTCAACAACAGGAATTATTTGATTATTAATATAATATTCTTCATCATAATCTTCACTTTCTTCTAACAACCTTGCTTTTTCTCTTATTAAACCTTTTCCCTTATTAATAACATATCTGATAACCATTCCTGGTTTTACCTCAACACCATTCAAAATCATTTTTTTAGCAACAGCGACATGAGGACCAACACTACTATACTCATCTAGACCTCTAGTAATTTGCGTTTTAATAACTGTCTTATTGATATCAATTTTATGTTCTTGAACATCTTTAATTATTTTCTTAACATATTCCAAAGCTTTCTCAAAATCATCTTCCTCTAGAATTATCTTTAAAATATTCTTCTGAACTTCCTTAGCAATCTCACTAGAATTCCTTCTTATAGCTTCAAAACCTCTTATCTTTATTTCATCATTTTCATTTATCAAAGCATACCTTTTCTTAGCACCACCACCCTCTTTCCTAGAAACAAAAATTCCTCTTTTATAAAAATCTTCTAATTCCAATTCCATCAACTCAGGCAATTCCTTATTCATTTTTTCTAAAAATTTAAAAGCATCATCTTTGGTTTTATTTCCTAAAATACAAACAACACTATCTGTATCACCATAAATAACTTCAAATTCTTTTTTAGCTTCTTCAATAACCTTTTTTATGTAATCTCTAGCATAAGCAGTTATACTCTCCCCACATTCTCTATAATACCATCTTGCACCAATAAAGCCAAACATACCATACATAGCATTAGCAACAGTTTTCAAGGCATAACTTCTTGCATCCAAAACTTTATTCTTTTCATTCTTCATTATTTCCTTGATCCTTCTTCTTCTATTTATCAAATCTTCAATAACTAAAGGAATGAAATCCTTTTTCTTATTATCAAACCTATAGTCTAAACCAGGAACCTTTTTTCCTTTACCAAAACTTCCTAATCCAATATTGTGTGTAACAATTATACTTGGATACAGACTTAAAAAATCGAAAACAACTAAATTTTTATAAAAACCAGGTTTAGGTTCCATAACAAACGCCCCTTCATATTTTTCTCTTTTCATTCTGTATCCAGATTTACTCAATATAATCTCATTAAATTCCCTACTTCTTTTCATTAAATAATTTTCAACTAAATTACCATAACTTGCTCTACAAACATCAAATAAACTTAAACCAGTTAATTTTCCTAATTCTTCTAAATTGACTAATAAACTTTTACATAACATATAAGTTATTTCAGAATCATTCAGACAATAATCACATAATTTTCCAATATTATCATCTAAATTTTCAAAAACCACTTCAAACTTGATCTCTTTTTTTCCTCTACCTAAAATCTCATTAGCAACGCTTCCCAAATCCAGAACATCTGTTTGTAAATTAACAGCCATGTTCTTTCTAATAAACTTATACAAATCTAAATGTAAAACCCCAATTAATCTTGTTTTATTTCTATTTAATCTTATATTACTTCCATCTACATTTAATTCTAAATCAACTCTGTATTTCCTTGCTCTTTCAAAAATAAATGGAAAATCAAAATTATCTCCATTGTAACTCACTAAATAGTCTGGTTTATATTCATTAATAATCTCAACAAACCGTCTTATTAATTCTTCCTCACCATCTACCACTTCTATACCCTCTCCTTTTACCTTCTTCCAAGTTATAATCTTCTTAAAATCATCACCATAAAAAGAAATCACTAAAATAACCTCATCCATTGTTTCTATATCAAAAGCCAATATCCTCTCTTTTTCAAAACTTTCACTATTTTGTTCTATATTTTTAACTTCAACTACTAAATCAACATTATATTCAACTTTCTTTACTATCTCACCATCAATCTTATACAATCTAGAAGGAATTATTTCTTTATCTACTAAATACCTCTTACAAAAATCAATATCATATTCATAAACCCCCCCTTTGTTCTTCAATTCCTTTGCTAGTAATCTTATTGCCACACTATTATTAACATAAACTTTCCAAAATTTACTTTCCTCACCTAAATATTTTTTCTTTACCTCTTCTATCTTTGTAACAAAATAAGTAATATCCTCTTTTGTGATCATTAGTTCTTCAACATCTTCTTTATTGCCTTCAAACAAGAAATATGGTTCATAATTATAATCTAGAACACAAATTCTTTCTCCATTAATAGTTCTCCCAAATAACCTGATTACAGATTCATTATCCTCAAAAATTTCATCTATATCTAAAGGGAAAAATTCTATCATAGAAATAAGAAAATAGGAAATTATTTAAAATTATGCTCTTTATCTTTGTTTATTTCTATCCTTTGGACCACTATTACGCTTTACAAAATCTGACCTTTTTGTTTTCTTATCCTTCCCTCTTCCTTTAATTTTACTATGTTTTCCTGTTCCACCATCATGCTCTCCTCCCTTGTCAGGAAGAATCCTAGCATAACAAAAACCATAATCCATTTCTGGAACTAATGTTTCATAAACCCTTTCTTTGATCCCATAAACAATATCACCAACTTTTTCATTTATCTCTTTATATGTTCTAATAATTTCACTTAACATTTTAACCTCCCAAGTTGGACATAGTTTATTCAATCTTTAAATAC
>CAYQQE010000022.1:0-8252 GCA_964419915.1 Candidatus Woesearchaeota archaeon | reverse complement strand
TATCTTTTTAGATTAAAGAAAGTTATATAAAGTTTTGATTTTTATTAGATAATATGAACAAGTTTGAATTGATAAAGAGAAATACTGTTGAAATAATAGAAGAAAATGAGTTAAAAGAGGTTTTAAAGAAAAAAAAGCCTGTTGTTTATTTGGGAACTGCTATTACTGGAACACCACATGTTGGTTATTTTTTATGGGTTTTAAAATTAGCTGATTTTTTAAAAGCTGGTTTTAAAGTTAAAATTTTATTAGCTGATTTACATGGTGCTTTAGATAATACTCCTTGGAATGTTTTAGAGAAAAGGTATGATTATTATGCTAAGGTTATTCCTTTAATGTTTAAGGCTATTGATGTGAATATAAAAGAGTTAGAATTTATAAAAGGCAGTAGTTTTCAATTAAAAAAGGAATATGTTTTTGATGTTTTAAGAATGAGTAGTTTTGTATCTGCAAAAGAATGTAAGAAAGCATCCTCTGAAGTTGTTAAGTTTGGAGATAATCCTAAGTTGTCAGGTTTAATCTATCCTATAATGCAGGCTTTAGATGAAGAATATTTAGGGGTGGATGTACAGTTTGCTGGTTTAGACCAAAGAAAAATAATGGTATTTGCAAGAGAAAATTTAGGAAAATTAGGCTACAAAAGAAGAGTAGAAGTAATGATTCCTATAATACCTGGTTTGGTTGGAGAGAAAATGAGTGCTTCTGATGAGAAAAGTAAGATTGATTTGTTAGATGATGAAGAAACTGTTAAAAAAAAGATAAATAATGCAGAATGTGTTGCTGGAAATCCTAACAATGGAATAATGGCTTTTTTGAAATATGTTATTATGACTATTAAAGAAGATAGGAAAGAAAAATTTGTTGTTAAGAGAGATAAGAAATATGGTGGAGATCTAGTTTATGGAGATTATGAAACTATTGAAAAAGATTTTATAAACAAAAAATTACATCCTTTAGATTTGAAGAATGCTGTTGCAGAAGAAATTAATAAATTGTTAAAAGTTTTTAAGAAAAAAGAATTGAAGAAGGTTAAAGATTTGGCTTATTAATATTTTAATTATTGGGTAATTCTAATGATAGTCAACTTTGGTTCTGCTAATTCTGTTCCTAAAGTTGCTTGAATTTTTGAATTACCTATTGTGGTTGATAAAATTGGATTTGATTTAGAAACTTCTTGATGTGCTCTTTTTGCTATTTTTTGTATTAAAGAATTTAATTGTTGTTCTGTTTTGAATTTGATATTTGTTTGTAGTCTTCCTGCTGTTTTATGAGATACTAAAACTGGGTCTTGTAAAGAAATAGAAATGGATTTTATATTTGAATCACAGATTAGGGATTCTATTTTTCCATAACCTATTACATCTCTTATTATATAATATTTTATTTTATGTATTGTTTCTTCTGTTATATTTTGATTATATTTTTTAAATAATTTTTTAATTATTTTTTCTAGAAAGTTGTGATGTGTTATCTTGTATGGATTTTTTTGTATTATAGATTTTAAAGATAATTTTAATTCCTGAATTATTTGTTGTTCTGAAGCTGAAAGATATGGTTCTTTTAAAACGTATTTATCTGAAACTTCGGCTGTTGAGAAGGTAAATTCTGGAGTTGAGATTATTGGATATTTTTGAAGAATATGCTGAGTTATTGGTTTTTTCAGTTTTGGTTCTGGCAATGGTTCTAATTTTATTGATGGTTGATATTCTGGTATTTCAGATTTAAATTCTTGAGGGAATGGCTTAAATTCTGGTTGGGGTATTGGAATTTGTGTTGGTTGAATTTTTGGTATTAATTGTGGGGTTTGAATTGGTTTAGAGATTAAAGGTTGTAAGGTAATGTTTTTTGCTAATTTCTTAATATCTGTAAATTCTTTGTGAAGTCTTTGTTTTTTTACTGAAGTTTTTAATTTTTTATTGATATAAAAAATAAGAATCCTTTGTGCTAATAAGGTTTCTTTATCTATCATTTTTTGAATGGTGATTGGAAAGTTGATGGTTGGTAAGTTGAAGGTTGATATTGTTCTTGAACTGGTCTTGGTTGGGTTTTAGGTTTTAATTCTTCTCTTAGGTAAATTTCAAAAAGTCTTATTGTTTTTGCTATTGATTTGTTTTGTCTTTCTAAGTTATCAAGTTTTTCTATAATACCGCCTAGGGATTCTGGTTTTTCTGTTGAAATTTCTTTTGTTGCTGCTTCAAAAATTTTTATAAGTCTATTTAATTTTATAATTATATCTGTTAATTTTGTTTGAAGTAAAGCAGAATTTGTTAGAACTTGTTCTAGAAGTTCATTTTGAGGTATGCTCTTTTTTTTTGGGGATACACTCTTTTTTGGCATAATGTATATAATATAAAAGTTATATAAAAAGTTATTGGTTTATTACATCATATCATGTGGTGACATTTGAGGCATTCTACCTTTTTCTGAAGATGATGCAGCTATTATATCATCAATTCTTAGTATTAATTCTGTAACTTCTGAAGCTGATTTTATTGCTTGTGTTTTAATTTTTAAAGGTTCTATAATACCCTCTGACCATGCATCAATTACTTCTTTTTTGAAAACATCAATACCAGCCCATTTTTGATTTTCATCATGTTTTGCTTTTAATGTTGTTAAAATATCAATTGGATCAATACCTGCATTTTCTGCTAGAGTTCTTGGAATAACTTCAATAGCTTCTGCAAATGCTAAAACTGCTAATTGCTCTCTTCCTGATAAGGAATTTGAATATTCCCTCAATCCTTTGGCAACCTCTATTTCTGGAGCACCTGCGCCTGCAACTATTTTTTTTGTGTTTAGAGAAGCAATAATATCACCAATAGCGTCTTTCATTGCTCTTTCTACTTCTGATATTACATGTTCTGTTCCTCCTCTGATTAAGATAGTTACGGCTTTTGGATTTTTACATTCTTGAACATAGGTCATTTCTTCATCACCAATTTTCTTTTCTTCTACTAAACCTGCATATCCTAGGTCTTCTTTTTTAATATCATCTAAATTAGTGATGATGGATGCGCCTGTTGCCCTTGCTAATTTATCCATATCTGATTTTTTTATTCTTCTTGCTGCATAAATTTTTGCTTTTGCTAAATAATGCTGAGCAATATCTTCTATGCCCTTTTGACAGAAAACAGTGTTTGCTCCTGATTTTATAATTTTATCTGTCATGGATTTTAAGATTCTTTCTTCTTGTTGTAAGAATGCCTGTAATTGATCTGGATCTGTAATTTGTATCTTTGTATCTGTTTCTAGGTTTTTGATTTCAATTGCTGTATCCAAAAGTAAAACTTTAGCATCTTTAAGTTTTTTAGGCATTGAAGAATGAACGCGCTCTTTATCAAAAATAATACCTTGAATTAATTCTGAGTTTTCTATTGATTGTCCTGTTTTCTTTTCTAATTTTATATTTTCTATATCTATGTCCTCATCTGCAATTTGTTTTACTGCCTGAACTGCAATTTCTGATAAGATTTCCTTTGCTGCTTCTGCTCCTTTTCCTGTCATTGCTGTTGAGGCTATTTTTTTAAGGGTTTCTGTATCTGTTAAAGAAACTGGTTCTGCAATTGAATTTAGAATTTCTTGTGATTTTTTAGAGGCTAATCTGTAACCTTTTGAAATGATTGTTGGGTGAATATTTTTATCTAGTAGGTCTTCTGCATTTTTTAAAAGTTCTCCTGCTATAACTACAGCTGTTGTTGTCCCATCACCTACTTCCTCTTCTTGAGTTTTAGCAACTTCTACTATCATTTTAGCTGCTGGATGTTCTATTTGCATTTCATTTAGAATTGTTACACCATCATTTGTTATTACAACATCACCTAAAGAATCAACTAACATCTTGTCCATACCTTTAGGGCCTAAGGTTGTTCTGACGGTTTCTGCTACTAATTTAGCAGCTGCAATATTATTTCTTTGTGCGTCTTTTCCTATGGTTCTTTGAGAACCTTCTTGAAGAATAAAAATTGGTTGGGTTTCTCTCATTTTAAGACCTCCTGAAATAAAAAAGATTAGTAAGTAGTTCTATATAAGTTTTTTGGTTTTTCTCTCTGTCGCAACAACGGGTCACAGATTTTAAGTCGAATGATGGTGATTATTCAAACTCTCTTAAGAAACTAATCAAATCATTTCCATCTTCTAATTCTAGAAATTCTTGTTTGTGGATTACAGGGGTTTCTGTTTTCGGTTTTTTATTTTTAAAGATTATTAAATTATCTAAGTCAAACAATTCTGTAAAACTAAAAAAGTCTTTAGAAACTTTATCTGTGGTTTTTGTTAAGATTATTTCATTATCCTTTCTCGCTATTATATCAACGGGTAATCTAGAGAATTCTGTTGAGGTAAAACCTAAGGAATGATATTTTTTTGAGATATCTGAGAATGTGTCATAGAAGATATCTGATAAATCTGATGTTAATAAATCAATCTGCTTAAATATATCAGGACCTAGAATTTTTTCTAGTTTTAAGGCTCTGTTTAAGGAGATATTGGAATCTTCTGATTCATATTTAGACACCATTCTTGACGATGTTGATAATTTTAGACCTAAAGAGGATAAAGATAGATTTTTATTTTCACGAAGTTGCTTTAGTTTTTTTCCTATTATCTTAATTATGAAACCAGATTTGTTTGATATTATGAATAATGGTTGGGAAAAAGAATTTTGGAATGTTGCAAAATTGATTGTGTTAATACCATACCGTTGATAAACAATATTGTCTTGTAATTTAAAACCTGCTTTTTGTGATATTATTAATGGAGATGCCTGTATAGATTTTGATAGTTTTTTCATTTCGTTTATTGTTTCTATTGAAATTGAATTGGCATCTTCTAGGATTTTAATCAATAATACTTTAGAATCTTTTTTTGCTAAAATATCAAAAGGTGCTTTTAGAATTTTTATTGTGAAATTGTTTTTCAATAATGATAATGAAGCTTCTTCTATCAAATCCTGTTTCATAAAGTGTGGAATGTCTTTTAAATATATAAATTTTGTTGAAAATATGTTGTTAAAGATAACAATATTTATTAAGTATAAAAACATATGATTTGTTATGAGAACAGGAATAAGGGTTTATGAGGCTATGACCAAAAGACCAATTTTTGTGGATGTAGATAGTAATTTGAGAGAATGTGCTAGAAAAATGTTAAAAGAAAGGGTTGGAAGTTTGGTTGTAAAGGATGGAAAGAAATTAGTTGGAATAATAACTGAGAAAGATTTTGTTAGGTGTTTAAGAGATTATAGTTTTGATATGAAAGTTAGAGATGTTATGACTAGGGATGTTAAGACAATAGAACCTAATAAAGATATTTATGAGGCTTTTAAGATGATGGGTGAGGAAAACATTAGAAAATTGCCTGTAGTTGATAGAGGAATTTTTATTGGTTTTCTAACAGAGAAGGACATTTTGAGGATTGCTCCTAGTTTGTTTGATTTGTTTGCTGAAAAATTATTGATTAGAGAGTCTGAGGATAAACCTATTATTGGCACTGATTCTTGAAATAAACCGAAACAAATTTATATATAGGTTAGTTATTTAAAGGTAGGATGTTGGGTGTAGATGATGAATTGAATACAATTAATAATAATACATATTGATCTATATGGTGGTTTCAAAAATCCGTAAATTAGACTTCTATTCAGCTAAAGTATGTTGGTATTAATTACAAATAATAGACTCAATGTAATATATGTAATAACTAATAAGGGGTAATATCATCGGAAGTTTTATAAAGAACATCAATATTATTAAAATATAATGATAGAAAAGATTGAACAAACTCTTGAAAATTTAGTTACTCCAAAGAATTCATTAGGAAGACAAATAATAACTGGTTATAATTTTTTTTCAAAATGTTTATATATTGAAGATTATGCAATATTAACATTAAGCCATATACATACCAATCTTCAATATTTTTTGCGTGTTCAAGAAGCTTTACAAGAAATGAGTTATCCCAATAAAGATGTGGGCTTAAGTAGGAGAGATAAAAGAGGTGTATATAAATGGAAACCCAAATTTCGTATAAGAGATGATGAAGGTGAGTTGTATAAAGATCTTAAAATAAAAAACATCGAAACAGGGGATTATCATAATTTAGAAAGAATTCCCTATGGAACGCTGAGGGAAGCTGGTTTTTCTGATGCAGAAATAGATAAGTTAGTAGGTCAAGACAAAGGATATGAGATTAATATTTTTTTGAGTAATGAAGAAGACCTTCTTAAATTGGCTCAAGAATTTATAAGAAGATCATCAGAGTATTTAGTCGATGAAGAGGGGAATATTGTATTTGAAACTAGTGAAGAGTTAAGACAAAGAGATCCGTGGCCAGGATCTTATGAAACACCAGTGATAGTTATTGGAGGAGATCTTTCAAGAATTAAGGATTCAATTCCGAGTTTTAGAGATGCGTACTTATTTCGTTTTCAAGATGCTACAGTAGGAGAGTATAATTTTGTAATAAGAAAATTTATTTGGTTATTGACACAAGCCGATCAATATTTTAATCTTTTAGACTTTGGATTTAAAAAAGAAAATTGTCTCGCAAATGTTCATTTCATACGAAATTATGTGGATAATTTATAAAGAAAAGGAAAATTATATATATTAATTGAACGTATTCGCTATTGAAAATGTTAGATGTATTACCTAAGTCACCTGAGGATATTGATAATATAAGCATATTAATTAGTGCGCTCCATAAATTACAAGACTTGGAACGGATATATGGAAGGGAATATGTTTTTGAAGATATTCAGGAACTTCACTTAGGAGGAACTTGTAGACCTATTCCTCGTGATTTACCACAAAGAGAAAATAACTCTACGTATATTTTAGGAACTTATGATAAACAATTTCTTATAGATAGAATTAATTTTTTGCAACATTGTTAATAGGGACAAGGTAACTTAAATTTTTATATTTAATTTAACAGTTATTATATTGGATACAAACCGAAACAAATTTATATATAGATTAGTTATTTAAAGACTTATGAAGAAAGAAAAAGGTACTGAAAATGTGGTTGTTGAAGCAGCACATACCAAAATGACTGGTGTTTTTGATTTAGACGAGGTTTTACAAGCTGGTACTGACAAATGTTGGGAAATGAAATATTTTTGGACTGAGAAAGAGCATACTGAAAAACAAACCAGTGGTGGAGAGGAATTGGTTATTGAATGGAGATGTTGGAAGAGAGTGGATGATTATTATAGATTTTATATAAATGTTATATTTAATATTTTCAGATATAAAGAGATTGTTATAGAAAAAGAAGGGAAAAAAATAAAAACAGGCAGGGGAGAAATTAAGATTACTGTGAAGTCTAGATTAGAGAAAGATTATAATCATATGTTTGATAGAAGCCAAATAGGTAAATTTTTAAGAGTTTTATATGAGTTAATTATCTTAAAAGATAGAACCTCAAAAATGGAAGGAAGATTATTACAAGAAACTTATGATTTAAATGATACGATGAAAGAAAAATTAGGGCAGATGATTAGGGAAAATAGAAAATATTATTAAGTAGAAAAAAGAGGTAATTAAATATGCCTGAAAAAGATTATGTAATCCCACCTTGGACAAAAATAAAACAAACTTCTACTTTTAATTTAGATGAGTTGTATAAAATGATGTATTATTGGTTTGATAGACATGGGTATGTTTTTAAGGAGAAGGAATATGCAGAACAAAGAGTTCAAGGAAGTAAGATATTAGAGATAAGATGGTATGCTGAAAGGAAGATAACTGATTATATAAAGTTTGTAGTAGAAATTGGTATTTTTTGTCTGGGTATCAAAGATGTGGAAATAGAAAAGGAAGGTGGAAAGGTAAAAACACAGGCTGGTGCTGTTGAAATGAGATTTTCTGCTTATTTGTTGAAAGATTATGAAGGTAGTTGGGAAACTAATCCTATCACAAAGTTTTTTAGGGAAACATATGATAAATACATAATAGGAAGTAAAATAGAGGGTTATGAGGATGATCTATATGATGAGGCTTATTTGTTGATGAATGAGGTGAAAGCATTTTTGAATATGCATAAGTTTTCTTAAATTTTCTCACTTCATCACTCTAAACTTTTTAAGGAAAAAATTTTAATATGGAAAATAGGGTTCTGTAAAGTTATTGGTATGTAGGTGATATTCTTGTAGAGTGATAACAAATAGAAAGATTTATAAATAAGGGTTAGCTCACCATCTTATTATGTAGGTCAAAATGAATTATAACCCAAAAATTGGACACATTGGT
>CAYQQE010000021.1:6663-8729 GCA_964419915.1 Candidatus Woesearchaeota archaeon | reverse complement strand
TTTTCTCTTCTATTTCCTTAGCTTTTTTAATAATATCATTTACATTATTATTCATCTCACCAAAGGGTATTTTTACTCTGCATCTATCATCTATATTAGCATAAATATTATCAACATCAATCAATCTTCCAATAGCCCTACCATACAATGTATCATAAGTTTCAAAATTGCTAAAAATAGCGCCATAAATCATTTCTCTAGTTACAAATTCTTTTTCTCCTTTTTTCTCTCCATTTTCATAAAAACAAACCGTTCCATAAATAATCGCGTCTTCAATAATCTCATCTTCAACATAATAAACAATTAAATCAGCATCAGAATCATCTAAACAATCATTGTCTCCCTTTACAAACTTGATTCTCTTTTCTCCATTAACATTAAAACCTTTATCTTCTAATTCATTTTTTACTTCACTTCCTAAACTCCCAACATAATCCACTATTTCAAAACCTCTTCCATCATCAACATAAACAAAATTAGCAACCTTAAATGGCAATTCAAAAGTCTCACTCCATACCCTCACCCTTCCTCTTTCTATCTTATTACCAAAAACAAATTGATTTAATTTCCCAGAAGCAATTAATTTACTACCTTCTTTAATATAAAATCTATCTCCTTTAAACTCAACAACCTTATCTTCTAAAGGTAGATCAACATAACTTGAAGTTTTAGTATTAGAAGCAGCATTCAAAAAGATTTTCTCAAATTCCAAAACCAACAACCTATCATTAACATCCTTAGAAACATCACTTAATTTCCAACCAGCCTGTCCAAAAAATATCAACAAAGCAACACCAATTATGATAACCATAATCCAATGCAATGGTAACTCAATCACACCTCTTTTCATATTCTAATAAAAACAAAAGAAACTTTATAAATATTTCCTCAAACAAACTCATACTCTTGTAAAACCACATTACTACTTACTATATCTTTACAACCAACAAACAACTTATTAACATTTATTTCTGTTCTATGCTCTTTACCACCAGTTTCACTAAATTCATTAACCATTCCTTCATACATCTCATTATAATCACTTCCAGTAACATCTAAATCCCACTTACAAACAGTATTTATATTAGTCTTTAAATTCAAATCTGTTGGCAAATCATCACCACCTCTATAAATAATCAAAATCACAGGAACACCAAATTCTCCTCTTATAACAGCAATATTACCATAACCAATATTCCCATCATCATCTTTACAACCAACCTTTACATTTACCTCTTCATCTAAAATCAAATCCCTTATTCCAGCCTCACATTCATACCAATCTGCATACATCCCCTTACCAAAACCATTACACATAGCCTCTTCCATTTCATCAAAACCACCATCACCTTTAATAAATCTACATTTACTTTCCTCATTAACATAAAACTTCAAATCATAATTCTCAGAAGAAACCGTTACAGGACCTCTCAATAAAAATCCAATTTTAGGAACTTCCACATCAACCTCTTCTGTAGTTCTGAAACCAATAACATACTTTCCTGATTTACCATTAAAATTCTTACAAATAACAAACATATTATAATCCTTACCAACATCCAAATCTAAACCAACATACCATTTAACATTCCTTGGTTCATTTAACAAATTAGGATCAAGAGTTCTACAATCTAAATAATCATAATCAGCACTAACCATACTATCCATATTATTATAATCTTCTAAATCAAAACCATATCTGCATTCTTCAACAGGTTCATTAGTCTTAACACCAATCTCAACATTATAAGGAGAAACCATACTCAAAATCTTAACACCATTAACATCCTTAATAGAATACTCTCCAAAACCAGAAATTCCCTGTTCTTCAAATTTCTCTCTCCAATACCCGATATTAGGAATGCCAGAATAATACTTATTATAACAGAAGAGATATCTATCATCATATTCACAATTCTCACCTAAACTTTCACAACTATATTTATTACAGAAATCTTTATTACATTCTCCACAATCCCCATTCTCAGGAATTACCTCAGCATTACAAGTATTAACATTAACCTTTTTAGTGATCACACTACCAGCACCAAATTTATCTGTACAAA
>CAYQQE010000021.1:0-6563 GCA_964419915.1 Candidatus Woesearchaeota archaeon | reverse complement strand
TTACTACAAACCTGTAAATCAGGAAATATTTCATAATAACCTTCATCAATATCTTTAACACACCCCTCACATAATTCAGTATTTCCAGGAGCATATTCAGGAATACATTTACTCAAATTCAAATAAACCTTTCCTCTAGCCTCCCATTCAGCAGTTAAACTTTCAGTATCCTCACCACACTCGTGAACTTTTAAATCCCAACTATCTTCTCTAATATCATCATCACTTGTATCTATTCTATCTAATTCACCACTAACTTTTCCAATACCAAATAAAGGTTTTTCCTTAAACCTAAAATCTTCCATATCTTTAATACTTGATTCTAAACACTTTAATTCTCCACCCTCATATTCTTCATTAAAAACAGCACTATTACAAGAATAAGGGATATTTTCTATAGTTATTGTCTCACCAGGTCCACAACTTCCACCAAAATTAGCATTCTCTAATGCTATTTTACCCCTAACAACAATATCCTTCTCATAAACTCTTTCTGTATATTTACAATCACCTAAACTTTCACAACTATCCCTACTACACTCATCACCAACACAATAACCACAATTCTCCCAATTATTATCCTTACAATACTTATTACCTTCCTCACCACTACAAACACTCTCTCTATAAGCGCCACAAACATCAAACAAACCCTTCTCTCCATTCAAACAGGTATAAACAAAATGACTACTCCCTAAATCATATTCTCCATAATTATATTCACACCAGGTTTCTCCTTCTCCATGACCATCGCATTTATTTGGTATACATTTTAAATCCATATTACTACATTTCCCACAAACATCTAAATCAGTTTCACAACCACAAACACCGCTTCCACACTCACCATTTATCTGTTTAAAATCTAAATAAGGATTATCATCTACATCCCCAACTCTAACAACATTTCCTACATCACCAAAAGAATTAATCCAATGAACATCACCTTCATAACAAACCCTATCAAATTTTTCTTTTTCATCACACCCATCTATACTACCACAACTCCTAGCACTAAATACACCCCTACATTCACTCTCGATACTCTCTCTACATAATCCACCACCAAGTTCACAACAACCCTCTCCACCACATTTATTGATGCAAGCTATCTCATCCAAACCTTCTTCAAAACTATAATCTCCTTTACCAACTAAACCATCAATATGTCTCAAATTAGATTTTTCAGCCTCATAATCACATTTAGATTCAGAAACAACCATACAATCCGTGCTTTCTAAATCACAACAACCACTATTACATTTATCTACCTCATTACAAGTACCATAACCACCAATCTCTCCACCACTTCTTTCGCATTCACTAGCACCATACATATTTGATTGACAAACACCTTCCACAATACAACAAACATCATCACAAAAACTAGTTTCGCTACAATCATTAATAACCTCAGCACTTAAAAAATTAACATCACAATCTCCTTCATTATTTTCCAAAGCACAATACCCACCTGATAAAGATTTCTCACAACAATATTTTGCATTAACTAAATTCACACTAACCAAACTACCAAAAATTATTACAAAAACCAAAATTAATAATTTAACATTCAAATTTAAACACCATATCTATTTGATTTAAATCTTGAATACCAATTTTCTTAACACCACCTATATCATACAGATTAATACTAAAATCATTACTCATTGCTCTTCTTTTAAAATCATTCATATATTTATCTAGGTCTCCACTGATCATATGCTCTTTTATCTTATAAACCCATGAATCATAACCATAATTTCTATCTGCAAGATTTGTTTCATATAATTCTCCAAATCTTAAAGGAATTTCAACATTAAAATTATTCAACCTAACTTCATCATCTCCTTTACCAACAACAATATCATTAGTTTTAACATCAACAATAACATCTTCGTCCTTTATGATAATCTCAACGTCTTCAATTTCAACTCTGCTCAAACCAAAATCAGTTAAATCACATCCATTATCTTCCAAATATTCATCCATAAACTTCTCAATATCCTTTTTAGACCTATATTTATTTTCTCTACATAAATTCCTAATACCGCCTTCCATATACCCACTATTCTCATAAATCTTTTCAAAACCTTCCATCATTTTCTCTTTAATACAATTTTCAACATACTCATTAACAGGACCTACATCACTAACACTAATTCCTGGTCTTTCAACTTTTCCTAAAGAATTAATATAAAACAAAATACCAATAACAACTAACAAAACTATACCAACAATAATAAATAAACTAACCTGCCCCTTTTTTCCCATATTTAATATTTTTAAATAAAGAAACTTATAAACTTTTCTAATAATTTACTCTGTAGATACACGTGGTGCAAGAATGAATACCAAACTTAACTTATCAACAACATTATAATTAACTTTCAAAGGATAATCCTTATTGAATTCTAAAACAACATTACTAGCTAATTTACCACCTTTACTTATCTTTTTTAAATATTCAATGGAATACTTTGCTAATATCTCATCACCACCTTTTACCTTAACACCCTCATCACCACCGATCTCAACTTTAGCTGCACTGGTTCCACCTTCAGATTTAATAGTTAATTTTCCATCTTTAGTTAACAAAGCCACACTCTCAGCAACAATACCAACATCTTCTATTGCCTCATTAAAAACAAAAGAAGGCAGTTCAACCTTTACAGGAAAATTCAAATTAGGAACTTTTTGTTCCCCCTCATCAAAATCAATCAATCCTAAACTAAATGTCCTTATATTCTCACCAACCAAAATTATTCTCAACCTATTATCCTCTAATTCCAATTTCAATATATCACCAGCCTTTACCCTTCTCAAAATCTGTTTTAAATTCTCTAGATTCACACACAATTCCTTTTCCCCATCTATTTTATATTCGGTAAAAGCGCTGCTTAACAACTTAAAGATAACCATAACCACATTAGCAGGATCCATAGCCATAACCTCAAATCTGTCTTTTAAAACCTTAAATTTAACCTCAGTAACTAACTCAGAAATAACATTAACACTATCCACTAATATCTTTGGCTCAGCTAAACTCAATTTCATAAAACCTATAAAAGTGAAAAACCTATTTAACTATTATTGTAATATAAGATATATTTCCATTTTTTCTAAAATACTTTTAAAAATATCAAAAACATGTAAATTAAATGGGTGTAAATTATTTAGTAAATACATCTAATCTTTATCTTAAGGATCCTAATAGAAATAACTTTGAATTAAGTATAGAAAAAGCAATAGGAAATTATGAAGAATCAGATAAAAAAGAAATTGACATTCTAGCTATAGGATTAAAATTATTTTATAATTTAGACAGAGAAGTACATGTACATAGATTATATGCTATAGATAGGTTCGTAGAATATATAGCAAATGATACAAGAAAGAAAACAGAATTAAACAGGGATACAATAGTAGAAATAATTCTTAAAAGAACAATAGGGCAATAATTATTTCAAAAATTCAGGAAATATAGGTTCTATTAAAGGATACGCATATGGAGAAGCAACAACTAAAACACCTATTAAAAGACAATGCCAAAATTTCTCATGCATACCTTTTCCTCTAGCACCAGCAACAACAGCAGAAGTTCCCCATACTTTAAAAACAGTTATCAATCCTATTACCGCTCTTAAATACAAAGGATTAGAAATTATTGGTGCTGTCTGCAAAAAATCAAATGTTCCTAAAACATATTCAACATTCATAGAAGCAAAAACAGCTACAATAGCCCAACCAACAGCATGCAAACCATGTCCAAACCAATGACTTCCTCTAAAACCCTCATCAGCATGAATAAAAAACAACTCAATTAGACCAATAATTAACCCGAAAACTAAAGCGGGTAGTAATATCACCTCTGCCATATAGTTAAAAAACAAAAACTAATATATAAACCTAACTATATTCTCTCCATGTATGTTCACATTTAGTACACTTAAAAAATCTGGTTTCTGCTTCATCACCAGCCCTTGTCTGAACTAACCAATAATATGCTTCTTTATTTCCACATTCCACACATTCTTCCTTAGTCTTAGGTAATACCTCAATTTTTTTATCAACAACATCTATTTTGCTTTCATTTTTATTTTTCTCTTTAATAATTATATCTTCTTTCTCCTTACTGACATAACCACAAGTACAACTCAAAACATTTTTCCCGCCTTTTTTCTTTACAACTAAAATTGCATCACATTTCGGACAAAACATTCTAACCTCCTCTAAAATAACTTATTAGATTCACAAAACCTATTTTAACCCATCCTAATAAAGGTAATCTAAAAACACCTTTCCCAATTATTTGTTTTCCTTCAACTCTCTCCTCAAAATCTATTAAACCATTATTATTATCTCCTTTTGTTTGTAGATAATCACGCTCCTTTTTAACAACTCTATGAATTATAGGTTCTGCTCTATTTGCATTATAAACAACAACCTCACCAACTTCAATATTTTCAAACTTTACACCTTTCAAAACCATAATATCTCCTTTATTAAAGCCATTTTTAAAACTCCATTTCTTAATATCTTCAATATTAAGATTATTATCTTCATACCATCTACCTTTCTCTTCCCACCACGTATTAAAATCACCATTATGTTCCATACTACTACTCATAACAGCCACAACAGGATGTGTAGTATGTAATAAAAAACCAAGACCAGGATAAATAACAAACTTAACCAAAACAAAAGCTAAAATAACATTTACCAACCAGCTCCAAACACTATTATCATGCCATATAAAATTCCATATCTTCTTTAAAATACCCATTTCTTACCTACTTCCAATAACTCTATTAAATAATTTTCTATTTTACTTTCACAATCTTCCCTTTTGGTTTTCCCTCTTTAAAAATATCGCACTGAAATTTAAAAATTCTAGCATCTCTCCATCCCTCTTGACTTAATCCAGCTTTCAAACAGCAATATTCTAAAAATTCCCCTACATCCCATTTATGTTCTTTAGCAACCTGTGGCAATAACAAACCTTTATTTTTATTCTTTTCAATAACCAAACCATCTCTACCAATTTTAATCTTCTTAAAATCCCTCTCATTTTTTATCTCAACTTCTTCTAATTCACTTAAAATACTAACCTCAAAAATAATACTATTTAACTCACCTTCCTTCAAAGGTAAAAACCTAGAATCAAAAAATGCAGCGCTCAAAGCAGCATCTCTAACTCTACTCAAACTTTTTCTATCAATAAAACCAATACAACCTCTTAACTCATTAGAAGGATATCTGTGTATAGTAACAAATATTCCACCATCACCATCAACTTTACTACTTACTTTTTCACCTCTAAAATAAGCCTCAACAGAATTTCTAGCTAACCTAACTAATTTTTCACCTTTTTTTAAGTCCATTTTATAATTTCTTAAAAACAGTTTTCAAATCTTTCATCTTTTTCCTTAAACCATCTGCAGCCTTCTTCAAAGCAATTCTTGGTTTTTCTTTACCATCTGTTTCAACAATCAAAACAGGATTCTTAATTAAACCATGCCTGATATTATAACCAGCAACCTTAACATGACTATCGTTCCACAATTCCTTTCTTAAAGCATTAGAAAAACTATGACCCTCTTCCTCGATTTCCACTTTAATTTTCTTATCAGTTTCTTCCAAAATCTTTAATTTCATAAAAATTTTATTATATAAAACATATTTTAAATCTTTCTATTTTTAAATATTCTAAAAAGATCTGTAATCCTCTTTCTCACTCTTTTCATTCTTAATTTATTTCTCAATTTAATTACTTTCCCATGCAACAAAATCTTCTCATTGTAATTTAAATGCATCCTCAATCCCTTATAAACAACGATAATCTCCTCAAACAAATCTCTTGCTTCTTCCAACTTTCCTAACACCATCTTCTCTTCTATGTCACTTACCAATCTATCAAATCTATTTTTTAATGTATCATAATTATCATAAATTATATCTTCTTCCTTCTCTAACATTTTTCTATCATAAATCAAAATCAAAATAATAAGCGAAATCACTGATAAGTACAAGAGAATATTACTTTTAACACCTTCAACAACAGTAAAGGTCTCACTAGCAATAGCAGTTTCATTTTTATACCTAACCTTAATATAAAATACATACAAACCATTTTCAGCTCTATTAGGTACAACTAAAGATCTAAGTACAGTTTTATTAACCAAACCCATACCAATTGATTCCTCTCTAGCACTCACAACTTCATCTTTCATATTTTTAATTCCATAATCCACAAACAAATCAACATGTTCTGTATCTCCTAGATTCAACAAAGAAATATTTGCTTTAACCTTCCCACCACTACGAACCTCTTTAGTTAACAAATCAACTGCAACATCAAACAAACTTACTTTCTCTTTTATCTCAACTACAAAATCAACTGCCTTTTCTAATGTATCAGCTCTAAATAATAATTTCTCTGTATAAACACCAATCTCATTTCCAAAAGAGAATATATTTACCCTAACACTTTGTTTTTCCCCGACTTTCAAAGAAAAAAATTCAGGATAAACCCTTGTAAATCTTTCTAAAAACCCATTATC